>JBDNFZ010000774.1:0-2081 GCA_041689555.1 Opitutaceae bacterium
ATCGGGTGCAGCGCCCCGGTTTCGCGCACGACCCGCGCGCAGGTGACGCAGGTCCGCAAGCACCTCCTCGCCCTCACGGCCGCGATGACGCGCAGCCTCCGCGCTCGCGCCAAAGAGCGACCCGCATAGCGCTCCCGGCGGCGCGGCGACGCTTTTGCACAAATAATTGTCGCAGCCTTTCTAGTCGTTTGCTCGTCTCGCCGTTAGGGTAGGCCGGTTTCCCCCCGCCTGTCTTTTGCTTCCCAATTCCCCTCCCTCGCATGACCTCCTCCGTCTTTGTCCGCCTGCTCTCGTCTCTTGCGTGCGGCGCATCCGCCGCGGTTGCGGCCGAAACCATCTTGTTCAAGAAGCAGACGGTCGACCCGCGCTTCTACGCCGAGAGTATCGCCGCCGCCGATTTCAACGGTGACGGGCAGCCCGATCTCATCGCCGGTCCCGTGTGGTGGGCCGGCCCGGCATTCAGCAAGAAGGCGGAAATCCGCGCCCCCCACGCCTACGACAAGGAAAGCTATTCCGACGCGTTCATCTCCGACGCCGCCGACATGGATGGTGACGGCCTGGCCGATGCGATCCAGATCGGCTGGCCCGGTCGGCCCGCCTACTGGTCGAAGAATCCCGGCCCCGCTGGCGGCGACTGGCCGCGCTTTCTCATGCATCCCTACGTCGGCACCGAATCGCCGCACTTGGTCAAACTCATCGCCGGCCAGCCCGACGTCTTGATCTTCTCCGCCTACAAGAAACTCGGTTACGCCGCCCGCAACCCCGGAAACGCGCAAGCCCCGTGGACCTTTCACGCGATTTCGCCCGCGGGCCAGTGGCAGCGCTACACCCACGGCATCGGCGCCGGCGATATCAACGGCGACGGCCGCGCCGATCTCCTCACCTTCAACGGCTGGTGGGAGCAACCCGCCTCGCTCGCCGGCGATCCGCTCTGGAAGTTTCACGCCACCAACTTCGGCGGGGGCGGCGCCCAGATGTATGGTTACGACGTCAACGGCGACGGCCGCACCGATGTCATCACCAGCATCGAGGCGCACAAATACGGCGTGAGCTGGTTCGAACAGCTCCCGCCCGTCTCCGGCACCACCGCGCCGACTTGGAAAGAGCACGCCATCACCAGCCGCGACCCCGCCGAGAAACTGGGCGGGGTCCAATTCTCCCAGCCGCATGCCTTGGTCCTCGCCGACATCGACGGCGACGGCCTCCCTGATATCGTCACCGGCAAACGCCACTGGGCCCACGGTTCCAAGGGCGACCCCGAGCCCAACGCCCCCGCCGTCCTCTACTGGTTCAAGCTCGCTCGCGACCCCGCGACCAAGGCCGTCACCTACACCCCTCACCTCATCGACGACGACTCCGGTGTCGGCACGCAATTCATCGTTACCGACCTGAACAACGACGGCCGCCCCGACGTCGCCGTCGGCAACAAGCGCGGCGTCTTCGCCTTCATCCAACAGCGCACCCCCTAGTCCCTTCCCTCCTTTCCGAGACTCTTCAACTTAAACTCCCAACTTAAACTCCATCCCATGGTCCCCTCCGTCCTCGACCTCAAAGTCGTCAAAAAATCCACGCAAAGCCTCGTCGAGGCCGAGCTCTCCGCCACCGGCGGACTCCTCCGTCTCGCGCCCGCCTGGGTGCCGCGTTCCTTCTTGCAGCCCGGCCTCCGCATCAAGCTTCACCCCGACGACACCTACGCCTACGGCCTGAACCGCGGCGGCATCGACGAGCGCTGGTTCGCCTCCACCACCGTCACCGCCAACGAAGGCCGCGCCTGGGACGAGGGCCTCAGTTGGTGCGTCGTCGGCAACCGGAAGTTCACCCTTCAGCAAGCCGTGGCCGACACCGGCGCCACCCTCGTCGGCGGCTCCCTCTGGAAGAAATACAAAAAATGGCCCGTCTACTCGAAGTTCTTCGATAACATGGGCCCGATCCCGCACCACATGCACCAGTCGCAGAAGCAGGCGAAGCTCGTCGGTCAAGAGGGCAAACCCGAGTCCTACTACTTCCCGCCCCAGCACAATCCCGTCGGCAACAATTTCCCCTACACGTTCATGGGCTTCGAGCCCGGCACGACGAAGGAG
>JBDNFZ010000775.1:0-2748 GCA_041689555.1 Opitutaceae bacterium
AGCTATGCCCGGCGCTCGTTCCTGCCTTCCCGCCAACGGGCATCCCTAAACCAAGTTTTTTCCCATGAATTTCCGTTTCTCTCCTTCGTTTTCTTTTCTTCGCTCCGCGTCTATCCCGTTCACCGCGTCGCTGCTTCTTGCCGTGGTCGCGCCCGCTGCCGCCCTCCGCGTGGCCGACTCCCCCGCCGCGACAGGCGAGCCCGTCCGACTCGACCGCTTCGCCGTCACCGGCGAGCGTGTGGTCGCCGGCTATGTCGCCGCTATCGCGACGACCGCCACCAAGCTCCCCACCACGCTGGACCGCATCCCCCATGCCATCGCCGTAATCTCCGCTGTCGTGCTCGCCGAGCAGCAGGCCACCAGCGTTCTCGACGGAATTCGTAACGTCAGCGCCGTCGCCAGCCGCGGCACCGATGCCGCGATCAACGAAGACTTCACCATTCGAGGTTTCCGCACCGACGCGCGGCGCAACTACTATCGCAACGGGATCCGCTACTTCAACGGCTACCCCGCCGAGACCGGCAACCTCGAGCGCGTCGAGGTGCTCAAGGGCCCCGCCTCCGTCCTCTACGGGGCCGTCGAGCCCGGCGGTATCATCAACCTCGTCACGCGCCGGCCCTCCCCCGTCCACACCCGGCACTTCTCCGCAGCTTACGGCGACCGGCGCGATTTCACCGTCCGCGCCGAGACCAGCGGCCCGGTCACGCGCGGCGGAGATTGGCGCTACCGCCTGTATGGCTCGCACCGCGACGCGGAAAGCCACCGCGATGTCGTCCGCAACCGGCGCGCCTATTTCGCCCCGGCCCTCACTTGGCTGCCCTCCGCCAGCACCACCATCGACCTCGAATTCGAATACCTCCGCGACGACCAGACACCCGATACTGGCATCCCCGCGATCGGCGCCGCGCCCGCCGTCGTGCGCGCCGCCAACTACCTCGGCGAACCCGGCAACTACGACCGCCAGCGCAACACCATCGGCACGCTCCGTTTCTCCCACGCTTGGAGCGAGCGCTTCAGCCTCAACTCCTCCGTCAGCGCCTACGATGCGCCGCGCCACCGTTACGAGGCCACCCCGCAGGACGCCAACTTTGGTCTCCCCGGCCAAAACGGCGGCCCCGGCCGACCCCGCCAGATAAACCGCTCTCTTTTCATCAACGACTACGGCCAGCGTGAACTCACCACCCAGCATGATTTCGTCGCGCGCCTCGGACCCGAGACGCTGCGCCACACCCTCCTCGCCGGCCTTGATGCCCGCCGCTTCACGAGCAGCGAGGATGCCTACGACGGCATCGCTTTCCGCGCACCCTATTTCATCAACATCGACACCCCCGTTTACGGCCAGCCCCTGCCGCCGTCGCCCGGCTACCCGAGGCTGTTCCGCTCGACCTACCAGCGCGAGACCGGCCTCGGTGCCTACGTGCAGGATCAGATCGAGCTGGGCTCACGCTGGATCGTGCTCGCCGGCGCACGCTACGACCGCACCCGCTTCAAGCAGACGCAGGTCCGGACCGCCGCAACGTCGCGGTTCGACGTCGGCAGCGCCGCCACCACCCCGCGCCTAGGTCTGCTTTTTAAACCCGCCGCGCCGCTCTCGCTTTACGCCAGCTACAGTCGCTCCTTCGCGCCCAAGCTCGGCACGCTCTTTCCCGATTCCCCCGTGATCCCCGAAAAAGCGCGCCAAGTTGAGGCCGGCCTGAAAGCCGTCGCCACCGACGGCCGCCTCAGCGCCACCCTCGCAGCCTACGAACTCACCCGCCACAACGTCGTCGTCGCCGATCCCGCGCGCCCCGGCTTCAGCCTGCAAGTCGGTGAACAACGCAGCCGCGGCGTGGACTTCGATCTCGCGGCCCGTCTCGCCCCGCGCTGGAACGTCATCGCGAGTTACGCGCTCATCGACGCGAAAATCGTCGCCGACACCCGCCTTCCCGTCGGCAACCGTCTCGACAACGCCCCGCGCCACAGCGGCAGCCTCTGGAGCAGCTACTACTTCGCGCCCGGGCCGTTCGCCGGCTTCGGCGCCGGCGCGGGCGCGTTCTACACCGGTCGCCGCGAGGGAAATTTGGAGAATAATTTCCGCCTCCCTGGCTACACCCGGCTCGACAGCGCGCTCTACTATCGCGCGGGTCGGCTCACGGCCGCGCTCCATCTCAAAAACGTCGCCGACCGCCTTTACTATCAAAGCTCTTGGCGCCGCGACCGCGTGATGCCCGGCCTCCCGCGCACGTTGTCCGCTTCGGTCGGCCTGCGATTCTAATCGACCTTGCTGCCGTCCGTTTCCTCCCGCCGCCCATGAAACCAACTTCCTCCTCCTTCACCAAGCCTGCCGCCCCCGCCTCCGTGCTGCGTAAGAAAGCCTTCCGCCGCTGGCACGCATGGATTGGCGTGATCAGCGCGGTCTGCATGCTCCTCGTCGCGGTCACCGCCATCCTCCTCGAAGCTCCGCGCAGTTGGCGCCTCGGCGAAATCACCGTGCCCGTGAGCATCGTTCCCGGCTACGCCGCCACCGGGGCCGACCGCATCCTCACCCAGGTCAAATGCGCGCTCACGCTCGCCGATGGGAGCGCCTACGTGGGCACCCGCAAGGGCCTTTTCTCCGTGCGGGCCGGCCGGGCCGCGCCGGTGCCCGAATTGCGCGGCAAAGATATTTTCAACCTGGCCCTCCATGAGGGCCGCCTCCTCGTCGGCACGCGCGAAAGCGTATGGGTGCGCACTCCCGACGGACGTTGGCTGATGGTCACCGACTCGCGC
>JBDNFZ010000776.1:0-10020 GCA_041689555.1 Opitutaceae bacterium
AGCGGCCAACTGGCCGAAATCCCGGCCGTTCCAGCGCGCCGCCGGCGCCACAAAGGACTTCCGCGCCACTACGGCACCGGCCGCACCCGTCGCCGTGATTTCCAACGTCGCCGCGAAGCTCACGGACGCCGCGCCGCCGCCCGCCGGGCGGACACCCTCACACCGCGTCACCCGCACGCTCACGTCGTAGTCACGCGGCTCGTCGAAGGGAAAGGGAGGCGTGAAAACCCGCCCGACCGTTGGGGCCGCCAGCAACTGGTTACGCAGGGAGTTGAGCACTTCCCGCTCGAGCGGTTCGCCCCACCGGGCCTCGTTCGGGTAGGTCACCTCGTTGTCGCCGGTGCGGACGACGATCACGCCTTTTTTGAGGTAGGGCGCCAGTTCCACCGCGCGCAGGCCCACCCGCAACGAACCGGTGATCGGTTGCGCTTCCGCGGATCCCGCCGCCGGACCCGAGAGCACATAGTAACGGGTCGGATCGGGTGCGGGAGGAGGGATGAGATTGCAGCCCGTGAGCAGCACGCCGAAAGCCGCGCACGCTCCCGGAAGCGCCACCCGACGCAAGCCGCGGCCGTTGCGTCGCAGCAGTCCGCCGATCAGGGAGAGGAGTTTCATGGTGGTTTCTTCGGTTGAATTACGGAGGAATCGTCGTCGCGCCTCAGCGCGGGGCCGGCTTGCCGGTGAGCAGCGCGTTGGGGTTGCGCTCAAGGAAATCGGCCAGTCGTTGCACCGCCTCGGCCGCCTCGGCCAGCTTGGCAAAAGCCTCGCCCGCGCCCTCGCCAAGACCCTGCTGCGCGTTGATGAAGCCGCGCAGGGTGGTGGCCGTCTGGTTAAAACTCTGCAGGCTCGCCTGCGCCTGCACCAGCGTCGCCTGCACGTCGGCCCCGGTCGTGGCGACCTGCCCGTCGAGCTTCGCCAAAGTCGTCCGCAGATCGACCAACGCCGCGTTCAGATTGACGAAGGTCTGCTTGATCTCGGGGGACGTCGCGAGCGACTCAAACGCCGCCCCCGTCCGCTGCCACTGTCCGCTCAAGCCCTTGAGATCGAGGCCTTCGACCTGACGGCGCGTTCCGCCCAGAAGTTTCTTCGACTCGACGCCCAAGCCCTCGAAATCGATCTTCCGCACCTTGGACAAAATCTCGCTCACACTCGCCTGAAACTCCGAGATCGCCGAGGGCACCGCCGGAACCACGGCATATTTTACCTCCACCGTCCGGTTGTCCGCCGGATAGTCTTCGGGGCTGAGGAAATCCAGTTCCACAAAGAGCATGCCGGTCGCGAGGCCCAACACACCGAGCTGCGCGCGCAGGCCCTGGTCGATCAGCGTCTGCAACTCGCCCCGATCCGAGACGTTGATCAGCTCGCCCTTGCTGTTCGTGAGCGTGTTCCGGCTGAACTCGCAGGTGACCACCACGAGCGAGCGGTTCGTGCGCTGGTCGTAGCGCACCACGAGATCGGCCACCCGGCCCACGCGCACGCCGCGGAGTTTCACCGGCGAACCGAGATCGAGGCCGTGGATCGACTCGTCGAAATAGCTCACGAAGCGCTGCGGCTTGGAAAAAAAGTTCACTCCGCCGAGCGACAGCAGCGCGAATATCGCCAAGCCGAACGCCCCGAGGGCGAACGCTCCGACGATGGCGGGACTAACCTTGGTTTTCACAGGAAGGGGGATTTAGAGGATTCGTTTCAAAAGGACAGAAGGAAGAGCATCAGAACACCGGAATCTTCCCCGTGCCGCGCGTGAGGAACTCCGTCACCCGGGGGTCCCGGCCCGCCGTCGCGAGCACCTTGGGCGCGCCCTCGGCGATGATGCCCCGGGCCTCCTTCTCCAGCATGATCACGCGGTCCGCGATGTCGTAGATCGAGGCCAGTTCGTGCGACACCACCACGATCGTCGTGCCCAACAGGTCGCGGATGCTCACGATCAGCTCGTCGAGTTTCCGCGAAGTCACCGGGTCGAGCCCGGCGGAGGGCTCGTCGAAGAACACGATCGCCGGGTCGAGCGCGAGCGCCCGGGCCAGCCCCGCGCGCTTCTTCATTCCGCCGGAGATCTCCGCCGGAAAAAAATCCTCGAAGCCCCGCAGCCCCACCTGCGCGAGCTTCAGCGCCGTCAGCTCCCCGATCTCGCGCCGGTTGAGCGTGGTGTATTCTTCGAGGGGCAGGGCCACGTTTTGCCGCAACGTGAGCGAGGTCCAAAGCGCCCCGCCCTGAAACAACACGCCGAAATTCCTGAGCTGCCGTTGCCGTGCCGCCGCATCCGCCTTCGAAAACGGCTCGCCGAGGAAACGCACCGTGCCTTTCGTGGGCGCGTTGAGCCCGATCAGATTCCGCAGGAGCGTGCTCTTCCCGCAGCCGGAGGTGCCCACGATGAAAAAAATCTCCCCGCGCGCCACGTTGAACGTGACGTCCTTCAGGATCACCCGTTCGCCATAACCGCACTCCAAGCCCCCCACCTCGATGGCCGGACCGGCGGGAAAATTTTCGGGGGCGGTCATCGGAATCAAAATCCAAGGGTGTTGAAGATCACGGCGAAGACCGCGTCCGAGACGATGATGAGCAATATCGCCGTGACCACCGCCGAGGTCGCCGCCCGGCCCACGCCCGCCGCGCTCCGCTCCGCCTGCAAGCCGCGCAGGCAACCCGCCAGCCCGATGAGCAGGCCGAACGCCAGCGCTTTGAACAGGCCCGTCGAGAGATCCGAGAGGTCGATGACGCTCTGGGTCTCGATCCAATACGCGGTCGGCGGGATCTCCAACACCACCGCGCCCACCATCATGCCGCCGAGGATGCCAACGCCGTTGGCGTAGAGCGCCAGCAGCGGCATCATCACGCCGAGCGCCACGATGCGCGGAAGCACCAGGAAATCCACCGGCGAGATGCCCAGCGCCGCCAGCGCGTCGATCTCCTCGTTCGCCTTCATGTTGCCGATCGTCGCCGCAAACGCCGCGCCCGTCCGCCCCGCGAGCACGATCGCCGCCATCATCGGCCCCATCTCGCGCACCACCGAGAGTCCCACGAGATCGGCCACGTAGATATCCGCACCGAACTGCCGCAACTGCACCGCCGCCTGATACGCCATGATCAACCCCACCAGAAAACTGATCAGGCTCACGATCGGCAGCGCCATCGCCCCGCACTGCTGCATCTCGTCGATGCAATCCCGCCAGCGGAAACGGTGCGGCATCCGCACCAACCGCGCCGCGCTCAGCACGCACTCGCCCACGAACGCGACGATTTCCCGCGCCTTTACCCACGCGTCCTGCGTCGCGAGCCCGACACTGGCGAGAAAATTCTCCGATCTGTCGAAGGGCACGCTCGTCTCGTGCGCGGCCGTCAGCTGCAGCAACAACGCCCGGACCTTCGCCGGCACCGCCTCCAGGTCGCAATAAGCCCCGTCCACCCGGCAGGTCTCCTGCAGATCGAAGAGAAACAACAGCAGAGCCGAATCCCACTTCTCCACCGCATCCATCCGCACGCGCACGCGGGCGGGTTTTTCCCCGCCGACGCTCCCGCTCCAAGTCGGCCGCACCGCCGTGATCCGCCACACCCCGCCCAGCGCCACCTCCATGGTCCCGCCTTCCGTCCGGACGGACACTTGGGCTTGGAAGCTCGCGGATTCAACGGACATCGCCCTCGGTTGTAGCGAGCTGCCGCCAAAGCCAAACTCAAAAAATTTCCGTGCCTCCCGGCCGCCCCGCGCCCCACCCTTGGCGCCCCATGCAGTTTCGCACCCTTCTCTTCGATCTCGACGGCACCCTTATCGACCACTTCGCCGCGATCCACCGCGCCTACGCGCACACCCTGCCCCAACTCGGCCTGCCCGCGCCCACCCTCGCCGAAGTCCGCGCCGCAGTCGGCGGCGGCCTCGAGCACGCCATGCTCAACTTCGTCCGCCCCGACCAAGTCTCCGCCGCCGTCGCGATCTACCGCCCTTATTGGAACGCCACCATGCTCCAAGACGTCGTCGCCCTCCCCGGGGCGCTCGCCCTCCTGCGCGATCTCCACAACCGCGGCGCCAAGCTCGCGATTTTCACCAACAAGCACGGCCCGTCCTCCCGGCTGATCGCCGACCACCTCGGCTTCACCCCGCAATTGTCCGCCAATCTCGGCGCCGGCGACACCGCGTGGCTCAAGCCCGAGCCCGCCTTCACCGCCCACCTCCTCGCCCAACTCGGCGCCGACCCCGCGACGACCCTCCTCGTCGGCGATTCCCCGTTCGACGTCCAAGCCGCCCTCAACTCCGGTCTGACCTGCTGGGCCGTCGCCACCGGCACCCACACCGCCGCCGAGCTCCTGGCCGCCGGAGCCGCCCGCGTCTTCTCCGGCCTGCCCGCGATCCGGACCGCCCTCAGCGGCTGATTCCGCGCACCCGCGCCACTTCCAGCTTCAGCGCCCCCAGCGAAACCACGATGTCGCGCAAGAACGCCGTCAACGCCGCGATCAAACACGAAATGCTCGCGAGGAAGATGACGACCATCTCCACCGCAAATTCACGGTGCAGGACCGCGCCCACGAAGATCACCATCACCAGCACGCAGGCCAGCAGCATGCTCAGGCCGGCGAAGATCACCGCCCGCTGCACCAGCCGCGCCCGCCGCCACAGGATGTCCAGTTGGTCTTCGAGATGCCGGCGCTCCTCGCTCGCCTCCGCCGCCGCCTGCCGCACCTGCCCCGCCAACGCCCGCGTCCGGTCCACCACCCGCGCCATCCGGTTCGTCAGCGTGATCATCAGCCCGCCCACGCCGCTCAATAAAATCACCGGCGTGATCGCCAGTTGGATCACGTTCAGAAACGAACTCGGCACGATAGTTTCCATCCCCCGAGGCTGAAGCTCCCCCACGCCGCGCGGCAATCCCCGGTTTGCCCCGCACGCAGGCTCTTTTTCCTCGCCGCCGAAGACCGCTTCCCGGTCGCCCGCCTTGACGCCTCCGCCCATACCTACACCGTAGCTACACGATGACCAAAACCGCCAAACTCTTTGTGACCGGCGGCTCCCAAGCCGTGCGCCTGCCTAAGGAGTTCCGCTTCCCGGGCAAAACCGTCACCCTCCGCCGCACCGCCAAAGGCGTTCTCATCACACCTCAAGACGACCTCGAGGAGCGCCGTGCCCGCTTCCTCAAACTCGCCGGCTCCTGCCCCGATTTTCCTCTGAACGAACCGCCCACGGGTCAGGACGCACCTCGCGATCTCAACTGGTGACCTTGTTTCTACCCGACACCAACGCGTTCTCGCGCTACATGCGCGGGCGGGATGCGGAGCTGGCGGCGCGCTTCGAGCCTGTTTTTCCCCAAGTGCGCCTCTCTGCCATCGTCCTCGCGGAGTTGGAATACGGCGCGGCCAAGAGCGGCCTGCCCCGCCACCGCGCCCAATTGACCGCCCTCATCTCCAGCCTACCTTACGAACCGTTCACCGACGCCGACGCCGCCACCTTCGGCCACCTGCGCACCCACCTCTCTCGCCGCGGCGAACTCATCGGTCCCTACGATCTCCTCATCGCCGCCCAAGCCCTACGCCTCGGCGCCACCGTCGTCACCCACAACCTCCGCGAATTCTCCCGCGTCCCCGGCCTCAAGCTCGCCGACTGGCAATCCCCGTGATCCCAGCCTCCGGCACCTCCGTTCTTCGCGACCATTCGCGTCCGTTCGCGGTTAAATTCTAAGCCGTGCCCCCGACCGCCGCCCCATCCACCCTTACCGGCGTCCTCGAACGCATCATTTTCCTCAACGAGGAAAACCACTACACCATCGCGGAGTTCCGCCCCGACACTCGCCCCGCCGCCGCCGCCGCCCCGGCCAAAGACGCCAAGCCCGATAAAGTCACCATCGTCGGCGCACTCCCCGGCGTCGAATGCGGCGAGACCCTCCACCTCACCGGCGAGTGGACCCAACACAGCCAACACGGCGCGCAGTTCAAAATCGCCGCCTTCAAAAGCGAACTCCCCTCCTCCGTCTACGGCATCCGCAAATACCTCGGCAGCGGCCTCGTCCCCGGCATCGGCAAAGCCTACGCCAACAAAATCGTCGACGCCCTCGGCACCGACACCTTTCGCGTCCTCTCCGAAGAATCCGGCAAACTCCGCGACGTCCCCGGCATCGGCCCCAAACGCGCCACCGCCATCAAGCAGGCCTGGGATGCGAAACGCACCGAGCGCGAACTCTACATTTTCCTCCAGACCTACGGCGTCACCCCGGGCCAGTGCGTGAAACTCGTCGAACGCTACGGCGCGCAGGCCAAGCCCATCCTCCTCGAGCAACCCTACCGCGTCGCCCGCGAGATCGACGGCATCGGCTTCAAGACCGCCGACCGCATCGCCATCAACCTCGGCTTCGCCAACGACGCCCCGCCCCGCCTCGACGCCGGCCTGATCTACGCCCTCGAGACGCTCCAGGACGAGGGCCACACCGCCTACCGCGAAGCCGACCTCCAAGACTACGCCGCCGCTCTCCTCGAAACCAGTGGCGACCACCTCGCCGCCCGCATCGAAGCCCTCGTCGCCGCCAAAATCCTCGTCCGCCACTGGCCCGCCGGCACCACCGCGCCAGCGAAGTTGAAAGTTGAAAGTCCGAAGTTGAAAGCCGGCTCACGGCCCTCCCCTTCCGTCTTTCAACCTTCACCTTTCAACCTTCAACCGGGCGCGCCCACCGCCCTCCCCGGCTCCGCGCTCATCCAGCTCCCCCACCACGACCGCGCCGAACAAAAGATCGCCGAGGCCGTCGCCCGCCTCGCCCGCGTCGGCAGCGGCCTTCCGCCCATCAAGGCCGGCGCCGCCGTGCAATGGGCCGAGGCCAAGGCCGGCTTCACCTTCCACGAACTCCAGCGCACCGCCCTGATCAACGCGCTCTCCCATAAATTTTCGATCCTCACCGGAGGTCCGGGAACGGGAAAGACCAGTATCCTCCGCGCCCTCGTCGAAATCCTGAAAGCCAAGAAAGTCCGCGTCCACCTCGCCGCGCCTACCGGCCGCGCCGCGCAGCGCCTCGCCCAAACCACGGGTGGCTTCGCGACCACGATTCACCGTCTCCTCAAATACGATCCCGCCGGCGGCGGCTTCGTCGCCAACGAGTCCGCGCCCCTCGCCACCGATTTCCTCATCGTGGACGAAGCCTCGATGCTCGACAACCGCCTCGCCTCCGCGCTCCTCCAAGCCGTCCCCTCGCGCGCCCACCTCCTCCTCGTCGGCGACACCGACCAACTCCCCAGCGTCGGCGCCGGCAACGTCCTCAAGGACCTGATCGCCACCGCCACGGCCGGTTCCGAATCTGCTTCCGGCTCTCAGCTCTCGGCTCTCGACTCTCAGCTTTCCCCGGCCCCCGGTTCCGGTCCTTCAACTTTCAACTCCCGACTTTCAACCGCCGCGTCACCGCCCCCCGCGGTGACGCGGCTCTCCGTCATCTACCGCCAGCAAGGCCAGAGCCAGATCGTCACCACCGCCCACGCCATCAACTCCGGCGACCCCTCGCTCCCGCCCGCCGTCAACGAGGTCTCCGCCGCCCAAGTCGGGGCCGACCTCACCTTTATCGTCGCCGCCGACGCCGAAGACTGCGTGCGCAAAATCCTCGAGCTCGTCACCACCTTCATCCCGCAAAAGTTGAAATGGCCGCACCCGATCCGCGACGTGCAGGTCCTCGCGCCCATGCACAAAGGCGTCGCCGGCGTCGGCAATCTCAACGTCCAACTCCAAGCCGCGCTCAATCCCGCCCCGCGCGACGGCAAGGCCCTGCGCACCCCGGGCGGCGAATTCCGCGCGGGCGACAAACTCATCCAGCTCCGCAACAACTACGACAAAAACCTCTTCAACGGGGACATCGGCGTCATCCAGACCATCGACGCCGAAGCCGGCACGTTCACCGCCGATTTCGACGGCGACATCCACACCTTCGGACGCGGCGAATTCAACGACCTCGCCCTCGCCTACACCGTGAGCATCCACAAATCGCAGGGCAGCGAATACCCCGTCGTGATCATCCCGTTGCTCAAGGCGCACTTCATGATGCTCCAGCGAAACCTGATCTACACCGCCATCACGCGCGGACGGAAGAAAGTCTTCATCATCGGCGAACCCGCCGCCTACGCCATGGCCGTCCGCAACGCCGAATCCAAGACCCGCAGCACCCACCTCCGCGAAAAAATTGCCGCCAGCGGAGCGAAGTAGCACTCGCATTCTTTTACAGACCCGCCAAAACGCAGATTAAGGAATGACGCGACGAATCAGACAAGCAACGGACAAGCTTGGGCGGGGTGCACGGATGGCAGACGTGCAAACGGTCCTGCCGGAAATATTGCGCGGAGACGATCCTCTGGGTGATTTCTTTCTCAGTTCTGTTTCCGCGCAGGACCGTCGGGCGCAGGGCGCGACGTTCACGCCTCCATGGCTGATCGAACTTCAACTCGATCAGATCGCCGCCAAAGCCACGCCAGCCCGCGTCGTTGACGCCGGGGCCGGAACCGGGCGTTACGCCATTGCCGCCGCACGCCGCTGGCCCCGCGCAACCGTGGTGGCCTTCGAAAAAGATCCCGCACTTGCCGAGGCCACCCGGATCAACGCGCAAACCGCGGGTCTCAAGATTCAAGTCGTGTGCGCGGACTATCTCTCGGTCACCCTTCCACGCATTGACGGAGTGACCGCGTTTGTCGGCAACCCGCCTTATGTGCGACACCATGGCATACGCACGGAAGGCAAGGCGTGGTATTCCGCGCAAATGCGGCAACTCGGCCTGCCCGGCAGCCAGCTCGCCGGATTGCATCTGTATTTTTTCCTCAAATCGCGGCTTCTTTCCCAACGGGGCGACATCGGCTGTTTCGTCACGGCCGCCGAGTGGATGGAAACGAACTACGGCGAAAGCATGCGCGCCTTGTTTTGCCAGATGGGCGGGGACCACTTGATTCGCACCCATCCCGGCGAACCGATTTTCCATGATGCGCTCACCACGTCCGTAATCTCCGGCTGGACCTTCGGAGCGAACGACCACGTCAACGTCGGCGACCTCACGCTTCGAGCTGTGCAAGCGCAGTTCCAAGCGACCCACCCGCAATTGCTCTCTCTGGCAAAATGGCCCGGCTATGGACATCCGCTGCCTCCGCCGCCGGAAATCGGACCGATCTTGGGCGATTATTTTCGGGTGAGCCGAGGCCAAGTCACGGGGTTGAACGAAATCTGGATCGCCACGCCGGAAACAGAAAAACTGATTCCGAAACGATACCTCCTCCCGTGCATTACCGATGCGATGGATATTATCAATTCCGGCGGACTCCTGCGCGACGCCACCCGGCTGCGCCGGGTCATCGACCTCCCTGCGGATTTGGGCGAGTTGTCACCCGTTGAGCGCAAGCGCGTCGATCAGTTTCTGGAAACCGCCTCGCTTGTCGGCGCGTCGAGCTCCTACACTGCGCAACATCGAACACCCTAGTGGCGGGTTCGGCTCAAGGCACCGCCGGCGATCGTTATGAGCTACATGGGACGGCGTCCCCCCAGTTTCGCACGCAACGCCTGCGGCGCCCGGATCATTAACATTGCGCACGGCCTCACTCCGCTCCGCCCCGTCAGCATCGCATCGCAAGACCGGCTCGTCGCATGGCTCAATCGCAACGTCGCCGTCACCGGTGGTCGGGTCTACGGCGGCGGTATGGTGAAATTCGAGCCGGGCGACGCGATGGACATCCCCCTTTTGGACGCGAAAATTTTTTCGGCCGCATGAACAAAATCCCACCGCGTTGGACTGCGAAGCAGTTCGCCGTTGACGCCGAGAAATCTGCGGCGGCATTCCGAGTCGGCCGACTGGCCCCCACCGAGGCGTGGAAGCAGCACTTCACCAAATCGCGCGAACATTTCACCGCGCTCTTTGCACAACTGGGCGCGCTGGCACCGGACAAAATCTCGGACGCTAGCCCTGCGCTTGGCCCACATATTTGGGATGGAGCATCGCGCGAGATTTTGACGCGGACGCGTGGTGGAGCCTCATGATTTGCACCTTCGCGTCAAACAAGACGTATCCTTTCCACAAGCACTCGAAGCCGGGAGGC
>JBDNFZ010000777.1:0-2238 GCA_041689555.1 Opitutaceae bacterium
ATGCCGCCGATGCGCCCGAGATCATCCTCCGCGCCGATGGCGGCACGACCGACCTTGGCTACCCGTGGTCCGTGCAACTCGACGCGACCCGTGTGCTCGTGACCTACTACTTCAATACCCCGGGCCGCGTCCCCTTCATCGCCGGCACCATCCTCTCGATCGAGTGAGCCCACACCGATCTGCTCAAAGCCAACAGCCGAGCGCGAACAAGCCGGCGTAAGCCGCCAGCAACTTCCCGGTATCGCCGAGCAGCGCGATCAACTCCGCCGGCGTCCGGCTATCCCGCAAGCGCCGGGCCTGGCCCCACGCGACGGGTGCGAGCAGCAGCGGGAGCAGGCACCACACGGAGAAGCCCCGGGCCCAAAACCAAATCGGGATCGCGAGCGCCACGAACAGCGAGGCGTTGAACTGCGCCCGCGACGCCCCGCGCCCAAGCCGCACGACCAGCGTCCGCTTGCCCGCCACCGTGTCCGTCTCGACGTCGCGATAATTGTTCACGACCAAAATATTCGCCGCGAGCAACCCGATGGGCACGCCCGCGACCACCGCCTCGGCTGTCAGCCGCCCTACCTGCACGAAGTAGGTCGCACCAACGGCCACCAGTCCGAAAAAGATGAAAACAAACACGTCGCCCAGTCCGTTATAACCCAGCGGAAAAGGTCCGCCCGTGTAAGCCACCCCGCAGGCGATACTCGCGACCCCGATCACGATCAACCACGGCCCGCCCCACGCGACGAGGCCAAGCCCCGCAAAAAACGCCGCCGCGAAGACCCCGACCATCGCGCGTCGCATCACCTCGGGCCGCACCAGCCCCGCCGCCACCGCGCGGGTCGGACCCACCCGTGCCGCGGTGTCGGCCCCTTTGATGAAGTCGTAGTAGTCGTTCGCGAAATTGGTCCCGACTTGAATCAAGAGCGCGAAAATCAGACAGAGCGTCGCGGCACCGAGATCGAACCGCCCGTCGTGCGCCGCCAGCGCGGTGCCCACCAGCACCGGTGCCATGGCTGCGGACAGCGTCCGCGGTCGCGTGGCCTGCCACCAGATCACGACCGGGCTTTGCGGCACTTTGCTCAAGTCGGCCTAACTCCGTCGGTGGAAAGTCTGCAATGCCCGCTTCGACAGCAAGCTGACCAAAACGGGAAAAAACAGACACCCGAATGCGGCCGCCGCATAGGTCCGGTTGATTCCGGCAAAGACCAGACCGAAAACGAGGGCGAGGACCGCATGGGCAAACAGGAAGGTCGAAGCATTGGGGAACCCCAGATTGAACGCCCAAACCAGCGCGAATGCGAACGCCGCCGGCCAGCCCAGGAAACCAAACGTGATTCCGCCCAGGAAAAAAATCGGTGCGTAGAGCGTGAATCTTTTCTCGAATCTGAACACCTGAACCAGCGTCGCGCCAAAAACGATCGCGCACCGCAGCAGGACCAACGTCCGCTCCGACGCCCCGGCACCATCGGCCAGCGCGGTCAGGCAGCTCGGAGAATACGCCGTGCCCAGCACGACCGCACTGCCCGCCACCGCCCGCAGGAAATCGACGTAGTTTCTCCCCTTGGCGAACTCGTCGCTGGCGATCACCGCCGGATCGCCCATTTCCCGCCGTCGGCTCGGATCGAAGTCGTTCGAATCGCCACGACGCGAGTGCTTTTCACTTTTCAGCACTTGCTTGCCCCAACGCAGCCACTGGCGGGGAAAATACAGCAATACCACCGCTATCGCGAGCAACGTATAGTCAATGGACATAAGAATGACCCGATAGAGAAAACTCCCGTCCTCCGTGTCAAAGCATCCCTCCCGCCGACGGTTCGCCGCCCGCTAACCCGAGATCAGCACGAGGTTCGCATAGGGCGTCGTGTCGCCGGTCCGGATGATTCCGATCGCCTGCGGCACTCGCCGCTTTAGCGCGAGGTGCGACTCGCGTCTCACGGCCACGCCGAACAACGCCGAGCGGAGGGCCGCCTGCGCGGCCGCCCCGTTCTCCCGGGAAAATTCCCGCGCCATGAACGCCGCCGTGATCCGGTGGTTCTGCCGCACCGCCGTCAATACTTGCAGCACCGTCGGCACGCCGTCGATGAGCGAGATGTCCATCGTCTCGACCCCGGGCCACGACGGAAACCCGCGGTCGGCGATCACCAGCGCATTGGTGTGGCGGACGCGCGCAAGGAGCGCGAGCAAGTGCGGGTTCAAGATTCCTCCGATGATCATGGTGCCGGTGTGCGAAAGTTACACGGCTTCGCG
>JBDNFZ010000778.1:0-5956 GCA_041689555.1 Opitutaceae bacterium
AACCGCTGTTGCAGCGAGCGTTGGGTGTTTTGAGCGAAGGTGCCGATCTCGTTTTTCTTGCGCTGGATTTCCTCGAGCTTCTTCTGCGCCTCGTTTTGGGACTTGGCTTTGGCATCGGCCGTCAAAGCGGGGTTGTTCGATTGATCGGAAAGGGACTTATAATCGTCAACGAGCACGTTCCCATCCTTGTTCATTCGCTCAATCTCTTCCTGAGCCTTCTGCTCATCGGTGCGAAGCTTGGCGTTCTGCTCCTCGGTCTTGTAGTGCGAGTCGTAGAGTTTTGCCATATCGACCACCAGTAATTTGGGGGTCGGTTGGGCGTGCGCCGCGCCAGCCGCTAGGGCGAGCGCCGCGATCAATGAGAGAGCGTTGATGGGATTTTTCATGATGGGTTGAATAAATTGAAGGGCAGAAAAGAATCCCAATTAGAACCGGGTGCCAAAGGAAAAGTTGAACTGATTTCCCTTCTTATTCGCAACGGTTCCCGTGATTGGAATTCCGAAATCCAAACTCAGGGGAGCCCCCGCGACGAAGAGTCGGAGGCCAAAGCCAAAATTGTCATTGTAGGAGGCCGGATTAAAATCATACGCGCCCTTGTTGACAAAGCCGGCGTCGTAAAAAACCGCGAAGCGAATCGGACTCACGATATCAACGGAGTATTCGGCGCTAAAAAAGCCATAAGACTTGCCGCCGATCGGCTCTCCAAATTCGTCCCGCGGCCCTACTTCCCGGAATTCATATCCACGGAGCGTGTAGGGTCCGCCCAGATAGAAAGCGTTGTAGAAGGGAAGTTGTTTCGAGCTGCCAAAATTCTGCACTACACCGGCCCGTGCGATAAGCGCCAGCACCTGGGCCTGAGTCTCAAAAACCGGGAAAAACTGCGATCCACGAAACTCAAAGCGGTAAAAATTATCGCTACCACCGAAGGGACCGCCCGCCAAGTCGGTATTGATCTCAACGCGATTGCCCGACGTCGTGTTGATAATCTTGTCCCGTGTATCACGCAGGAGTTGGAAGCCCACCTTGGAGACCGTGCTTCCGCCCTCAAGAGATCGGATCAGCGAGGACGCGCTGCTTGAAACATCCTTGATGTCGATGATTTGAAACGTGTAAGAAAGCTTACCCTCGACGAGTTCGAAGAGACGCTTGCGGAGATAGATCTCAGCCCCCGTTTCGATCTGAGTATAGAACGAACTGTTGTAGTCGGAGCTGGTTCTAAAAATGCTGAACCCGAGCGCCAGCTGTTTTTGGAACAACCAAGGTTCCTCGAAGGACAGCACAACCTCGCTCGATTGACTGCCCAGCTGCATGCGGAGGCGAAACTTTTGGCCATCACCTTGGAAGAGAGAGCGCCGGTTGAAAATGTCGAAATTGGACTGGGAAATCTCCGCGAAGATCGTCGCGCGCTCCAATGAGCTAAACCCGGCACCAAACGTAAGATTGCCGGTGCGGCCTTCCTTAACCGCGATGCGCATATTGCGACGGCCGGGAATATTGGTCTCTTGTGGCGTCACGTTCACATCCTCGAAGAATCGGGTGTTCTCCAGACGGAGTTTGCTGATTTTCATCAACACGGTGCTGAACACATCACCGGGGCCCAGCACGAGCTCGCGAACGATCACCGTGCTCTTCGTCTTGGAATTACCCTCGATGACGATCGATTCCACGTTGAATTTCTCGCTCTCGGCTAACGTGTATTCAATGTCGATGTTACCGGTATTCACGTTGGGTTTCCTGACGAGCCGCACCCGGGTATCGAGGTAGCCGTCCTTACCATAGAAGTCCTCTAGGCGCTCAACGTCTTTATCGAGTTTTGACGGGATGAAGATCACGCCACTCTTCTGGCGGGCCACTCGCTTCAACAGCGCCGATGTGAACAACTTGTTTCCCTTGAAGGCGATATCACCGATCCGGTATTGCCGGCCTTCAACCACGTTGATTGACAGAACCAGCTTTTCGGGCGTGGGGTAGCCGAAAATCACGTTTTCCTGTGCGATTTCCACGTCGAGGTAACCGTTCTCACGATAGTAATCGCGAACCTTTTCCAAATCGTCGTCGAACTGGTCATCCTTAAACCGACCTGAGCCTGTCAGCCACGAGAACATCCACCATTTCTTGGTTTCCATTACGCCGCGTAAGGCTCGCGCCTTCACGCTGGTGTTTCCGACAAAGCGCACATCGGCAATCTTCACCTTGTCGCCCTCCTTGATCTTGAAAACAATCGTTCCAAAGCCTGTCGCGCGATCACGTTCAACCGAATAGGCGACGGACACTTGGTTGTAGCCGGACTTCTGGTAATATTCGCGGATCTTTTCCGAATCTTCCTTCACTTGGCGTTCATCAAGGGAGGTGTTCGGCTTAGTCTTGATCTCTTTCTCCAGACGGGTGCCTTTCACCTTCTTGTTGCCTTCATACCTTATCGCCAAGACACGAAACTTTGGCGTGATTTCGACCACAAGATTGAACGTCTTGGCGTCAAGCGACTCGCGCTTGATTTCGATAAACTCGAACAACCCGGTGCGATAGAGAGAGCGAATATCCCGATCAAGCATCGTGTCGTCGAGATCGCCTCCTTCCCTCACCTGCATATTGGCTCTCACGACTTGTTCGTTGACGTTGCCCGCACCGATGAATTTCACCTGAATCGAACCCACCTTGAAAACCGGGATCGTCTCTTGCGCGCCGCCGCCCGGTGCATTGGCTTGGCCATACATGGCGACCAAGCCGGTTGCCAGAGAGCAAACAAGGGCAAGAACAAGGCCGGCGACCCTGCGCGCAGGGTTACTGTGTGTAGTTTTCAAAGCGTGTGATATCTCTTAGGAACGTAAGCTTCAACTCTCCTACCGGTCCGTTTCGTTGCTTGGCAACGATTAACTCGGCCGAATCTGCGGCCACCTGGAATTTCTCGTCGGCATCTTTTGGTCGGGCGAGCATGAGGACAACGTCGGCGTCTTGCTCGATCGATCCGGATTCACGCAGATCCGCCAACTTTGGTGTCCGGTTTTCCTTTTCTGACGAGCGGTTCAATTGGCTTAATACAACAACCGGAAGGTTCAGTTCCTTCGCGAGTGACTTTAGACCGCGGGAAGCCTCGGCGACCTGTTGCTCACGCGGCATCTTGGAATCGGTCGGCGCCAATAATTGCAGATAGTCGACGACAATAAAACCAAGCGGATTTCGGGCGTGAACTCGCCGCGCCTTAGCCCTCAATTGCATAATCGAAAGGGCACTCGAATCGTCGATAAAGATCGGCGCCTTCGAAAACTGATCCGCCGCCGCCAGCAACCGCGCTTGTTCGTCGCCGTTCTTCGAAAGCAGACCATCGCGCAGCAGCTTCATGTTAACCCGGGCGCGTGAACACAACATGCGCAATGCCAGCTGCGCCGCGCTCATTTCCAGCGAAAAGATCAAGACTCCGACCGGCGAACCCCTGTTGGGCAGGGCCGCCGCCTCGGCCATATTCAAAGCCAAGGAGGTCTTGCCCATGGATGGCCTGGCCGCGAGGACGATCATTTCTTGGCGCTGGAATCCCCAAGTGAGGGCATCGAGGTCCTTAAACCCAGAAGTGACGCCGGTCATCTCGCCTTTTTTCATCATCATCTTGGTGATGATGCTGATCGCCTCTTTGGCCGGCTCCCGCATCGGCTTGGCGCTTTCGCTCACGCGGTTCTGTGTTACATTGAAAATCCGTTGTTCGATTTGGTCGACAAATTCATCGATGCCCCCGGTGAAGGCATAACATTCTTCAACCGCACTGGTCGCCGAGCGGATAAGTTCTCTAAGGAGATGCAACTCCCGCACTTTTTCGATGAAGTAACCAGCTTGGGCAGTGGTCGGGATCCGGCTGCTGACTTGGGTGAGAAACGCAAAACCTCCGACTGCGTCGAGTTGCTTTACGGTCCTTAGGTCTTCAGCCAAGACTGCCACGTCGATCGGAGTTCCCCGGTTGTAAAGGTCGAGCAACCGTTCGTAGACTGTTCCATGGGCCGCAACGTAGAAGGACTCGGGGCGAATGCGCGCTTCAAGGCAGCGCGAAATTACGTCGGAACCATCGAGCAAACAGCAAGCGAGCAGATACTCCTCGGCCTCGGCACTATGCGGCGCGGTCCGACCGGCAAAAGGGCCGGGCGGGCCGTTCCCTCGTCGGGAAAACTGCACAGGTTCGTCTGCCATGGGAACTTGGGATTGAGTGATGTGGACCGCCCCTCATCAACGGCTACTTGTCCACCAACGATTCAGAAAGACGAAAGCCGCGTCAGTTGACGCGGCTTTCGCAGCTGGAATCGAGCATAGACTACTTACGATCACCCTTCGCGACCGGCTTCGCTTCCGGAGCCGCAACCTCGATCGGATTCTCCGACACGATATCGAATCCCAATTCCACCGAGACATCAGCGTGCAGCTTTATCTTAACCGAGTGTTTCCCGAGAGTTTTGACGGGAGTGTGCAGGTGGATCCGCTTTTTGTCGATCACGTGACCGCTTGATACCAGACGCTCATACAGGTCGTTAACCGTGATTGCACCGAACATCTTACCGCCCTCGCCCGTCTTTACGGCGAAAGCCAAACTGAGCTTCTCAAGTTTCTTGGCGAGCTCGTGGGCACCATTCAGCTCAAGCGACTCGCGCTCGGCACGGCGACGCTTGAGCGCGTCGACCTGCTTACGGTTGGCCGTGGTGAGCGGCGAAGCAAAACCCCTCGGCAGGAGATAGTTGCGGGCATAGCCCGCGCGCACTTTGACTTGATCGCCTTCGCCGCCGAGGCCGTCGACGGGTTTGAGCAGGAGGATTTCGGTGTTAGCCATTTGGTTCGAGTATTAAAGTTAAAGAGACAGCTGAAGGTTTCACTGACTTAAAAGGGAACGTCGTCGTCAATCGATCCGGTCGCCGCGGGTTTTGCGCTACCGTTGCGCGGAGGAGGGGAATGGCGCTCTGGAGTGGTTTGGTCGCCGTCATCTCCGGTGCTTGTCGCAGAGACTGGAGCTGAGCCAGCCCCGCTCGCGCCACGAGTCGACAAAAACTGAACATTGTCGAGGACTACCTTGAGCTTGCTGCGCTTCTGACCGCTCTGTTTGTCTTCCCATTGGTCGAGCTTCAACCGTCCCTCCACCATCGCCGGGCTGCCTTTGGCGAGATACTTGGCGACCAGTTCGCCCTGCTTTCCCCATGCCTCGATATCAATGAAAGTCGTTTCATCACGGGTGGCGCCGGATTCGTCTTTGAACTGCCGATTCACTGCGAGACCAAACTGGCAAATCGCAGTCCCCTTGGGCGTGACCCGAAGCTCAGGATCGCGCGTGAGATTGCCGATCAAAAAAACTTTGTTGAGGTAGGCCATGGGGAACGCCGGCGAAACGGGCCGAATTAGACCGTCTCCACAAAGGTCCGGTAAACACTGCGGTTAAGGCGAAGCTTTTCTTTGAGCTGGGCCGGTCCGTCATGGGGAGCCGAGAAGGATACTTTGACGTAGGTGGCACCCGTGAGCTTCGGATCGGTTACACGGACGAAATCCCGGCGGCCGAGATTTTCCACGGCTGTCACTACGCCGCTGGTGGAAACAATGACCTGCTTAACGCCGTCAATAATCTGTTCAACGGTCTCTTCCTTGCCACGATTATCGATGATAAAAGTAGCGCGGTAATTACGAATGGTGGTGTTCATGGTGATGCGGGGCGGCGGTTGAGCTGATTCATGGCCGCCGAGGGGCCGTGCGTCAGCAGCAATTCCAAGCCGTTTACGTATGAGATTAATTTTTGTTGAATGAGATTGTTTTGATCGGAAGTGAATCTTCCCAGCACGAAGTCCTTGATGTCAATTTCTACGGGCTGTTTCGGGCCAATACCAAGGCGGAAGCGGGTAAATTCGGGTCCGATCTGTTCGATGACGCTGGCCACGCCATTGTGGCCGCCGGGACCTCCGTTTTCCGCTATCTTTAGCGAGCCAAGTTCGAGGTTGAT
>JBDNFZ010000779.1:0-5693 GCA_041689555.1 Opitutaceae bacterium
TGTTCTCCTTCAATGCATCCGCGAGATAGGGACAAAAAACCAAAGGGTATTCGAGGCCCTTGGCCTTGTGCATCGTCACGATCTGAACCGCCTCGCGATCACTGGAGAGCTGCAACTGATGATCCTCCGCCTGCGAGCGGTCCTCGGCCCGTGCGATTTGCTGGCCGAGCCAGCGGACGATTTCGGCCGGACGCGGGGCATCGTCGCGGGCCGCCTCCAGCAGGAGATCGGTGAGGTGGCGGTAATTGGTGGCGCGGCGTTCGCCCGTGAGCGGGATCAGGGCGAGGCGATGGGTGACATCGCCGTCGGGGCCTTCCAGTTCGGCGAGCAAGGCTGCAAGTCCGCGCGTAGCCCAAGTTTGGCTCCAGCGCATGAAGCGCTCCAGCCAGGCTACTCCGGGCTGTTCGCCCGCAGCCGTTTGGGTGTCGAGTTTTGAAAGCGCCGTGGCGTCCTGCCCGAGCAGGCGGGTGGCGAGCGCGCTGCGCAGGCGGCGCGTGCGCCGGGGATCGAGGAGGGCCTGCAGGACGGTATGCAGGTCACGGGCCTCTTCGGATGCGAATACGTCGGTGCCGGAATTGACGACGACGGGCACCGCGCGGGCCTGTAGCGCTTCTGCCATGGCCTCAGCCTGGGCGTTGGTGGCGACCAAGACGGCGAAGTCGTGCGGGGTTATCCGTTCGGTTTCCGTCGGGCGGCCATCCAAGTAGATTTTTCTCAGTTCTCCGCGATGGAGCAAATCGACGATGGTGCCGGCAATCCTGGCGGAAAGGGCCGCGATGCGGCGCCCTTGGGTGGAGTAGGAGCGGGTGTCGTCATCGGGCACGATCCATGTTTCGAGCCGCGAACATTGATTCCCGTCACGCAGGAGTTGGCGGTCAAACCTCAGCGCGGACACCGCCGGTTTAAACATCATGTCCGGATGATGGAACGCCCGCTCCCGCTGGAAGAGACGGTTGATGGTTTCGACCAGACCCGCAGGGGCGCGGTAGGTGTGGGTGAGCGTGTAACCCGTATCGGCTTCGTTGCGGGCGCCGAGATAGGTGGAGAGATCGGCACCTCGGAAACTGTAGACGGCCTGTTTGGGGTCTCCGACCAAGATAAGGTGGCGCGGAGGGGTGGCGTCCTGGAAGATCCGCTTGAAAATCGCGAACTGCCGCGGGTCGGTGTCCTGCGATTCGTCAATGAGCGCCACGTGGTAACGCTCGGCGAGGTGCGTCGCCAGTCGTTTGGATTGCCCTTCGCCGTCCGGACCCTGGCGGTGCAGGGCTCGGAAGAGTGCCCCGATCAAACCGTCCTGCGTGATGAGTCGGCGCTGGAGCAGCAGTTCCTGAAGTTCCGGAACGGCACGGTCGGCGAGTTGGTGCTGCCAAGCCCATTGGAGGCTTTGCGTGAGCACGGCGAGGTCGTGCAATGCAACGAACCACGGGTGCATCTGAATTTGAGCCTTTAGGTCCTTCGCGTCGTTGGATTTCGCCGTGACATTGCCGGGCACGATCTTGGCGAACGACACACTCTGCCAGTAGGCGAGGGTGGTGGTATCGCCTGCGTGGATCGGACGCATTCGTTCAACGGCGTCGTCGGTGCTTTCAACCGCTTTGTTCCATCCGGCCACCTGGCGCAGGAGATTCAAAGACCCCTCGATCAGTGAAGGAGAGGCTAATTTAGAACAGAGCCCGGCCAGCTTAATTCGTAGTTCGTTGTAGGGCGCGACCGGTGGTTCGAGTCGGGGACGCAGGCTGCGGCGAAGAGTATTTATCAATTTCAGGGCGTCGTTGAGTTGCCAGTTCTCCGCCGTGGCCATCGCGGCGAGCGTAGCGTCGTCAGAAAGGGTCGCGATCCATAGCCTGCGCACGATGGGTTCGAGGAACGCCGAATCATCTGTGACGACCTCCGGCAGCACGGGCAGGCCACAAAGGCTGCCCTCGTGTTGAAGGGTTCGCTGGCAGAAGGCGTGAATGGTCGAAACAGCGAGGAGATCGAGATCGAGCAGCGCCCGGTCAAGACGCGCCCGTGCGGAATCGTCATCTAGAAACGGTCGTAGGGCTGAAATATGCGGATGTTTCTCAGCCTCGTCGGGACTTGGCGGAGAGGCGAGTTGGCCGAGCACACGGCGGACCCTCTCGGCGAGTTCACGGGCGGCGTCCTTCGTGAAGGTCACGAGGAGCAGCTTTGAAACATCGGGCAGAGTTCCGTCCAGGAGCAGGCGCGGGACGATGTGGCTGATGGAGTAGGTCTTCCCGGTGCCAGCACTGGCCTCGATCACGGTCAGGCCGGGTTTCAAAGGCGAATTGAGAAGGTCGAGTTCGGAGAACGTAGTCATGGCGGTCAGCGGGCTTTCTTGCGGGTCGATCCTTTGGGTGCGGTCGCGGTCGTTTGGCCGGCTGGCCCGCCCCACCACTTGCTAAGGGGGATAGCCACGTTCTTTGCCCAGCGGATCCACTCCTGATCGTGGGGCATCGCGAACGGATCCGCGTCACGCCAGGCATGTAAGGAGGCAGGCGTGGTGCCTTCGCCGCCCGGCTGATTTTCAAAAGGCTCTTGGCTCCAGGAAGCCCGGGCCTTTTCCAAAGCAAAGTCTTCGTCTGTTCCGGCTTCGAGTTCGGCTCCGAGGACAGTGCTGGTCGACGGGGCGTAGCAGAGGGGGCGTCGCTGCCCGTGTCGGTATCCTTCAACCAAGGTGTCCAGATGTCGCCGCGCGTCCTCCAAGGCGACGGCC
Source organism: Opitutaceae bacterium (assembly GCA_041689555.1). Lineage (GTDB taxonomy): Bacteria > Verrucomicrobiota > Verrucomicrobiia > Opitutales > Opitutaceae > Tous-C4FEB. Next base: position 2,717 of record JBDNFZ010000779.1, read on the forward strand.
GGGAGGTTCTTTGGCGAGGACGGGTCAAGACTGAGGACGCGGCATCCCGCTGCGCCGCCGATCTGCACGGAGGCGGCAATTGTCTGAATGAATGCCTCCAGCTGATGCCTTGGACCTTTCTCGTATTTACCGGGACGATACACAATCACCGAGGGGTGGTCGTCGGCCGTGGCGACCAGTTGGACCTCCCCGATGAGGCGGATATTTGCGGACAGCGGGAGATCGATGGCGCAGCGTTTTGTTTGTGGCAGGATGGGAGCGAGGCCTTGGGCAAGATTCTTGACCTCGCGGTTCCGTAATTCCCATGCAAGGGCGCCCAGCGCGCCAGGTGGCAGCGCGCGATCGGCGATGAGGCGCGAGCTGGCCGTTGCGCCATCACAGCTGGCCCCGGGCAGCTGTGAGGCGAGCGCCTCCTCCCGCGCGCTATACGCTTGGAGTCCGTCAAGGCTCAGCGGCGCATCGTCGAGTGCGGTATCGTCGGTTTCGGTTTCGCTCAATTCCAGCTGCATGGCCCTCAGCCAGCCCCGGACCGGGTCTTTCCAAAAAGCGACGAGTTGCGAGACGGTAAGAGTCGGGGATTCGCCAGCCGGAGTTTCTTTTTCCTCAAGCGGTCCGGTGAAAAACGGCAGGGGGCTCTCGGTGGTTAATCTCGACATATCGCCTGCGATGCGGGCGGCACCGGCATCAAACGAGCGCGGCATCGAGGTGCCTTCGGCGAAATACTCGGCAGCGAAAGGCTGGATGCGGTGGCGAACCACAATCTGCTGCTCAAGCCCTTTCCGCCCCTCGGCAGGGAGCACGGTGTCGGCCGCCACCCGCAACAACTCTTCCACGCAGGATGACAGGGGACCGTCGTGGGGTGTGCGTAGGCTTCGGTTGGAGGCGCAGAGGATGAACCGATCGGTTGGGGTGAGGAAGCAGTCGAGAAACCATTGCCGGTCTTGGATGCGCGGGTCGCCATCCCAGCGCTCCGAGCGATGAACGAGCAGGTCCCAAGCGGGTCGGCTGGAGGCGCGCGGAAAGGCCCCGTCTTGCAACCCGAGAATAGCCAGCACCCGGCAAGGAAGGCCATGGAGTTGGTTCAGCCTTCCGAGGAGGATTTCGCCACCCATGCTGGTGCGCAGGCTCGTGGCGTTTTCGAGTTGAGGCTGCAACCAGTCGAGCATCGACCCGGCGTCAAGGGGCGTGGTCGCACTCACAGCTGCCAACTCGCCCAGCAAACGGCGCAGAGCTGCGGCGTGGTCGTCGGATTCGTCCGATTGCAGCAAGTCGTTCACCGCCTGATCCAGGCGCTCAGCCCATTCGGCTGCGGGGGCAGGGGAGCGCCAGCTCCGAAGATGAACCGCCAGATGGGTAAGCCAGCCTGCAAAGCGCAGGACGTCGCCGTCGTTGTGGTGCAGATCGCCTGCCAGAGGATGCACGAAGTCGCCATCGGCGTCACGGGCGTCTCCAACGGGTCCGAGCCACGCGCCTGCGAGATGACGATCCAACGCGGTTCGCCACGTGCCTGTGGCGTCCTTTGTTCCCCGGTCATCGGCATCGAGGCCATGCGTGAGCCCCGAGTTGCGGAGGGCGTCGGCCAACTGCGACAACACGCCCGCTTCGCCAGCCAGGTCGAGATGATGCTGGATTGCCGAAAGATTGAGCAGGTCCACCAACTCGCTGGCGGTGTGTCGTCCGAGGGACAAACGAAGCAGCGCCAGCAGTGCCAGGGCAATCGGGTTGGCTTCGCGCGCAGCTACGGCGGTGAGGCGCACGGGCAGCGGATGCGGGCCGGACCGCAGGATGCCTTCGGCAAGCGGGGCGTAGGCGTCGAAATCGGTGACGGCGATCATCACGTCCTCCGGCTTAAGGCCGGGCAAGTCTGCGAAGGCCCGGAGTAATTCGTCGCGCAAGATTTCCAACTCGCGGCGCGGGCTGTGGCAGCAGTGGACGCGCAGGCTCTGGTCTGTCGCCGAGATTCGATGCCGTGGGTCAGGCTGGTCTGCTTGGAGCGGCGGACCGATCGGCGCCCGCTGCTGGCGGATATCGTCCTGCAGCCGTTGCAGCAATGTGGCGTCGCTTGGTGCGTCTGCTGCAACGGCGGCTTCCGGCCATTGCGCGTAGTCCGGGGAGATTGAATCAAGCAGTAGAAATGTTCCGACGGCCTGTTGACCCAGAGATGCGAGAAGGGGATGCCCTTTGTTGTCCTCGGGCACCGCAGTCTTCGTCGCGAGTTGGGCGCGCCACGAATGGCGCCGGGAAATGTCGCCCAAATATCCGAGCGACGGCAGCAGCAGGTATAGCGCGACCGGCCGTCCTCGCCGAGAGAGCATGTCCAGCGTCCGGAGCATCAACGGATCGAGCAGAGTCGTTCCGACCACGAAAACCGGGCTCGCGGCATCGGACACTTTTATTGCGTCAAGTCCTGTGAGCAGCTGTGCGGGATGAGGCGGCGAGTCCGGCTGACCGGCGACCATGTGCCAGAGCGAGCGTTGCCAAACCTCATCAACGGTCGCGGTGTCGGGCAGATCTTTATCGCCTTTGCGCCAGACCGACTGGTTGCTGGCCCAACGCTCGGGCCAATCGGGGCGGAAGCGGGAATATCGGTCGAATTGCTGGGCGAGAATCTGCGCGAATGCGAAGCGGTCTCGTGGGGCAATAGCCTCGCGGGAATCGTGTCCCAGCTGATGGGCGACCGTGTCGACCAAGGGTAGAAGGTGCCAACGCAGACGACGAGGCGCCCAGAAACCACTGGCCTCCGCGAATTTCTTGGATTCGGAGTCGGCGGTGAATTGCCGGCTGAAATACTCGGCCGGCTGAACGAACTCGAAACCCATGCTCAGGCCGAGATCACGGGCGAGCCGTGCCTGGAGCCAGTCGCCGATCTGAGCCGAGGGCACGAGCACCGGGACCGGTTGGGGAACTCCCTTGCCCGTTGCCACGGAAGCAGATCTCGCGGCTGCGAGCGCCGGCCGGAGAGCGTCGAGCAGTTCAA
>JBDNFZ010000780.1:0-3309 GCA_041689555.1 Opitutaceae bacterium
ACCACTACGCGGGCCTCGCCAAGGAGCGCCCGTTCCTCGCCCTCGTGCTCGCGCTCGGGCTCGGCTCCCTCGCCGGCATCCCGCCGCTCGTGGGCTTCATGGGCAAGCTCTTCATCTTTATCGCCGCCTTCCAAGCGGGGCTCTACGGCCTGCTCGCCGTCGCCGTCCTCGGTGTGGTCGTCTCGATCTACTATTATTTCGGCTGGATCAAGGCCGCCTTCTTCGAGTCGTGGGCCAACTCCCCCGACGCCCCCGCCCGCCCGGCCCGCACTGCCGTGGACCTGCCCACCCGCCTCGCCCTCGGTGCCCTCGCCGTATCGATCGTGGTCCTCGGCTTCTACCAAGGCCCGCTCGGCGCCTGGCTCGCCCCGCGCTGAGTTCCGGCCTTCGCCGTCATGCTCCTCGCCGGGATCGATCTCGCGTGGGGTGAGAAAAACTCCGACGGCGTCTGCCTGATCCGTCTCTCCGGCCGCCGCGCCCGGATCCTCGGCTACGCCTATCCCCGGGGCGACGCCGCCCTCGTCGCCGCCCTCGCGCCGCACCTGCGCGCCGACGAGCCCGCCTTTGCCGCCATCGACGCCCCCATCGTCTGCCCCAACCTCACCGGCACCCGCCCCGTGGACCGGATCACCCACACGCTCTTCCACCGCGAACACGCCGCCTGCCATCCCGCCAACCTCGCCAAATGTCCGCGCCCCCCGCGCGTGCTCGCCCGCCTCGCCGCCGACCTCGGTTTTTCCGCCGGGTGGAGAGTTCCTCCGATCAAAAATCAAAAATCCAAAAATAAAAATTCCGCCCCGCGCTTTGCCGCCGAAGTTTACCCGCACCCCGCGATGGTCCGCCTCTTCCGCCTCCCGCGCATCATCAAATACAAAAAAGGCCCCGTCTCCGCCCGCCGCGAGGAGTTCCGCCGCCTCCAAAGTTTCCTCACCGCCTTACTCGCCGCCGAGTTCCCCTTTCTCGCGCTCGACGCCGAGACCCCCGCGCTCCTCGCCGCCCCGTGGACCAAACCCGTCGAGGACCGCACCGACGCCCTCTTCTGCGCGTTGATCGCCCTCTGGCATGTCCACCACGCCGGCCGCCGCAGCGAGGTGATCGGTGACCTCGCCACGGGCTTCATCCTGTTGCCGGCGGATTTGCGGGTTGCCGGGCCTAAGCCGGGAGACTGCGGTCGAGGGTTTTGAGCTGAGAGCAGAGAGCTGAGAGCAGAGAGCAGAGAGCTGAGGGCTGAGAGCAGAGAGCTGAGAGCACGATCCCCAGAGGCGTGGCCGGCCTGTAGATGCACCGCAGATGGACTTGCCGTTTGGTTTTGCTCTCAGCTCTCAACTGCATTTCTCCGGCCAAGAGGGCGTCAAGAAATCGTCTGAGGTAGGGTGGGACCGCCGCGACCGCCATGATTTACCGGCGCGAACGGTCCCACCAACGGTGCGCCCAGGGGTTGCGCCCTGCCTTTCTATGCGCCCTCTCACAGTTTTTTTCCGCTCTTGCGCGGACCGCCCCCGGTCCGAAGCGGCATCGGCATGGGCGCATTTCCGATTTGGCGGGGTTCGCCTCGGCTTCTGTAGGCAGCTCGCTTGCGAGCGCTCGGCGACCGGAGCGCTCGCAAGCGAGCTGCCTACCGTCAACCGGCAGAAGCACCCCGGGATCCACGCCCCGGGAGAAACCCATTGTGTAATCCCGGCCGCGCCCGGACGCTGGCCCATGCAAACCACGCCCGCGCCTTGGACCGAGAAATTCGCCCTCACGACCTGCCCGGCCGCCGATCTCGCGACAGCCATCCCCGCCGGCGCCCTCGGCGTCGCGGTGGTCTTCGCCCCGGCTCCCGTCGGCGAATCATCACCGTATCGCCAGCGCGGACCTGCATTGCGCGTCGCGGTGGTCTTCGCCCCGGCTCCCGTCGGCGAAGCCGTCTATCTCGTCGTCGAATCGCGGGCCCGCGACTTGGTCGGCCAGTGCCAGCGTCGGCTGCTCACCGCCGGCCTTCCTCCGGTCTCCGCACTCACCGTGGCCTTCCAAGCCGAGGTTCTGCCCGACGCTTCCGCCGAGGCGATCCACGCCGCGTGCCGCCGCCAAGTGACCTTGGCCGGCGAACTCCGCCGCGCCCTCCGTCCGGCGATGCGCTGAAAGCCTATGCGAATATCGGCGCACCGTAGGCCAGCGCGCTTGCGGGCGCTCCGGTCCCGACACGGGCGCGCGCAAGCGCACAGGCCTACCCGAAACCGATGCCCGGTTTTTCGGGAAAGCTCTAGTTCCAGTTCGCGTTCAAGAGGCGACTGCTGGGCCGCAAGGTAGGAGCCCGCTTGCAGGCGATTCAGCGTAGGGTCAGCCGAAGCCGGTTGAAATCGCCTGCAAGCGTATCGCCTGCAAGCAGGCTCCTACAAAAAGCCTTCGTTCGTCTCGTCTCGAAAGCTGATTGGAGTAATCGGTTCGCATCCGCGCCCGAGACCGTGCCTCAAGCGCCGCGGATCAGCGCCGGCAATTGCGCGAGACTGAGCCCCCGTGCCCGCGCCTGAATCTCCGGCAGCAATTGCTGGCCCTGCGCCTGCGCCGCGCCGAAGAGTTTCTGAAACGTCTCCTTCAGTTGCAGCGAAGAGAGCGAGCGGCCGCCCGAATAGTAACGCTGCGCCAGCTGCCCCATCGCGTAAGTCGTCGCAAAGGTGATCGCCGGCCCCGTCGCCGCCTTCGCGAGCCCGCCGGCGAGGCCACCGCCCGCTTTCTTGATGAGTCCGCCCAAGAATTTCCGGGCCAGTCCCTCGAAGGCCTGCGACGTCAGCCCGAGCCCGAGCACGCCGATGAACTCCTTGATGTGTCCGGCGTCGAGGGCATAGCCGTAGTGTTTCCCGACGCGGTAAACGAGGTGCGTCTGCAGCGGGAGCACCGCCAGCGTGGCGACCGATTGGGGCAGCAATTCGAGCGCGCCGGCGAGGATCGCCGTGTTGCGGATCGTCCCGTCGAGTTCCGGGTTCGGCAGCCGCGGGGGAATCGCGATCGATCCGCTCGTCGGCCGCGCCGCCGGCACCGCCGCAGCCGCGAGGTCGTCCGCCATCCGCAACGGTTGCACCGCCTGGGCCGGCGGCAGTTTCAAAAGACCGGCGAGCGTCTTGAGAAACTGGGCTTCCGTGTCGTTCCGATGCCCGTCGGCCTCGACGATGCTCACCGCCATCTCGTAGGCCAGGTTCCGCGCCTCGGGAGTGGCGAGCGCAGCGGTCGCTTCCGCGAGCGAGACTTTCTTCAGCAGCACCCGCTGCACGAGCCCGGCCGCGTTGGGCAGTTCCAGGTTCTCGACGAGCGAGCGGATCGACGAGCGCT
>JBDNFZ010000781.1:0-5360 GCA_041689555.1 Opitutaceae bacterium
CAAAGCAGTGCGCCATGCCGAGCCCGAGGCCTGTGCCGCCGCCGGTGATGAGGGCGGTCTGGCCCGTGAGATCGAAAGCGGCGGCGAGATGGGATTTATCCATGGGAAGAGGGAGGGGCGAATTGGCGGGGTTGAAAAACGGACGCGTTTAGAGAATGCCGAATTTCTTGAAGGCTGCGGTGGCGCTCATGCCTTCCTCGATCGCGCGACGCACCACTTTCTCGCCGCGGGCTTTTTTGAGCGCCTGCGTGATGATCTCGGCCTCGAGGGCGCGGGGCACGATCACGACGCCGTCCATATCGCCGAAAACGAGATCGCCCGGCTCGATCCAGGTGCCGTCGATTTCGATCGGGCAGCGGAAGTTCGCGACTTGGGTGCGCACGGCGGAATCCTGCGCGAAACGGCCGCGACTGAAAACAGGCCAGTTCTGCGCGAGGACCTGCGGAGTGTCGCGATGATAGCCATCGACGACCGCGCCGACCGCGCCGCGCACGCGCGACGTGGCGGGGAGGAGCTCGCCCCAATACGCTCAACGCATCCCGCCGCCGGCGGCGAGGTAAACTTCCCCTTCGCGCAGATCGTCGAGCGCCTCGGTGAGCAGTCCGAAGGGCTTTTTTTGCGGGCCATGGACATCGATCATCAGCACGGGCATCGCGCGACCGACGACTTTCATGGTTTCGCGGATCGGCTGCACGGCGGCCGGCAAAAATTGATGATAGCGGCCGGCGGCATCGAGGGCATCGCCGACCACGGGCGTATAGAGTTCCGCACGGATCAACTCGAAGAGTTCGGCGTCGTGCTTCCATTTGGGCAAGGGCCGGGCAGTGCGGGCGGACGAAGGCGATGATTTGGGCATAGGTTGACCCGTTTGGGGGCAGATTTTTTAAAAAGCATCCCCGTTACCTCTGACAAGCAAGCGACAGTTTATCGTTAACCTCACTTTGTCATCTCCACGCCGGCATCGTGCCCGGCGCAGACCTGAACTGCTCTAAACCGGGGCCAAGCCCGGCGCACGCTCGACGGGCCGCAGCGTCCCGGCCTCGATCCAGTCGCCCACCACTTTCTCGATCTTCGGCACCCGCGGCAGGCCGCTCTCCCCCTGCTGCAGCCGGCTCACCAGCATGTCCACCGCGCTGATCGCCATCTGCTCCACGTTTTGCCGAACCCCCGCGATCCCCGGCGGATGCACCGCCGCGTCGAGCACCGCAAGCCCCACATCGCGCGGTATCGCCAGCCGCTCTTTTTTGAAAAACGCCTGGAGCGACGGGTAGTGTTTCGCGTGGTCCGCGTAGATCAGCGCGTCCGGCCGGTGCAGGCGAAACCACGCGCCCAGCTTAGCTTGGTCCACCTGCTCGCCGGCGTAGAATATCGGGATGTCCAGCCCGTCGAAAACGTAGGTTGAGAAATACAAATACATCGCGGCCACCACGTGCGCGTTGCGCCCGTCCTGATATTGCTGGAGCACCGCGCCCGGGCGCCGGTAGCCGCGCGCTTTGAGTTGCTCCAGCAACAGCGTCGCGTTGTGCGTGAAGTGACTGCCCACCCGGTGCAACTTCGTGCGGATGCTCGCCCCTTGGGTCACAATCACGAACCGCTGCAACTCCTCCGGGATCTCATCCTCCAGCTCGAGCGCCCCGAGCGAGAGCAGACCGCGGATTCCCCGCGATTCGATGATTGTCGCCAGCCGCGCCGGGCTCATCGCCGGGTTGCGCACCCAGAAATCCTCGACCCGGTAACCGAGTTCTCCCGCGCGCGCGACGGTGTTCCGATGCAGCACGGCAAAGTGGCCCGGCCGCGCCCGATTCCGCCACGGCCGCTCCTCCGGATACAGGCTGATCAAGCCCAAGGCGCTCGTCGGCTCGCCGTCCGCATGCCGCCGGATGCTCCGCATCAGCTCCGACACGCGCCCGTCCACCACATAATTGTGCTTCCGCACCAGCCGCCCGATCCGCGCCTTCGTCTCCGCCGAGATGCGCGGATGGTTTCGCAGCGCCAGCGATACCGTCGCCGCCGACACCCCCGCCAATCGCGCCAGCTCCCGCGTCGTCATGCTCCTTCGCTGCGCGCCGGCCGAGCACCCGTCAATGGTTTTTAGTTAACGCTAACCGATCGGCGGCTTGTCAGTGACCCGACCTGTTGTCTTTTTTTATAATAGTCTTCCCACCCTTGGTTCCCGGGCTACTTTGCCGCAGACCTTCCCAAGTTTTCCCGTCACCCCGAAAGAAACCAGTAACTATGAACTCCGCCAAAATCGTCCGCCTCCTCCCGGCCTCGCTGCTTGCCGCCCTCACGGGCGTCGGCGTGGCCGTCGCCCAGACTACCGCCGTCCCCGCCCGCTCCGAAGTCGTTAAACTCAACGCCTTCGAAGTCTCCGGCTCCGCACCCAACCGCTACCAGGCCGCCGAGGCTTCCAGCGGCGGTCGCGTGCGCACCGATATCTTCAGCTCGTCGCAGACGATCAACGTCGTCCCCGAAGCCCTCCTCAAGGATGTCGGCGCCGTCCGCATCCTCGACGCCCTGAAGTTTATCCCCGGCGTCACCGAGTCCACCATCCCCAACGGCCTCGACCGCATCACCGTCCGCGGCTTCCAGATCGACGGCGCCACCGTCGACGGCTTCTTCGACATCACCCAGAGCAACGTCGACCCGCTCACCATCGAGCGCATCGAGGTCGTGAAGGGCCCCAACGCCATCCTTTCTCCCACCGGCAGCCCCGGCGGCACGATCAACAACGTCACGAAAAAGCCCCTCTTCGTCGACCCCCGCCACAGCTTGCGCGTGGAATACGGCGCTTTCGACGCCGGCAGCATCGAGTTCGACTCCACCGGCCGCGTCGGCGATGCCAGCACCAAGCTCGCCTATCGCCTCCTCTTCGCCTCCCGCGATTACAAGAGCTACTGGGGCAATACGGCGACCAAGCGCCACAGCGTCTCCCCGTCCCTTTCCTACCAGCTCAATCCGGCCACCAAGATCACCCTTCAGGCCGACTTCGCCACATGGAAGGCCGGGGCCTATCTCGGCATTCCCATCGATCCTTCTTCCGGTTCCAACAACAAGGCCCGGCTCCTCTCCGGCGTCTCGGATACCGACGCCTTCTACGGCGACGACATGTATCGCTATGACGACCGCTCGGCCTACCGCCTCTTCGTCACCAGCGATCTCACCGAGCACCTCTCGGTCCGCGTCGCCGCCCGTCTCTCCTACTACTATCTCGACAACACCCAGCTGAACTTCGCCCCGAACAACGGCAACGGCGGCGCGCGCAATCCCAATACCGGCCTCTGGACTCCCGGCATCATCTACGGACCCGCGCCCACCTTCACGCCTTCGCCCGCCCTCGTGCAAAGCCGCAGCTTCAACCGCGGCGGCCAGCGCTCCGAAGTCCGAGACGAGCGCCAGAATTTTCAGAACGACTGGGTCTACGCCCGCACCCTTGGCGAGATCAAGTCCACCACCGGCGCCGGTTTCGCCTATACCCGCCGCCTGCCCGACGGGGACCAGACCGTCCTCAACACCAACATCAATCACGTGCCGATCAACTTTGATAATCCGTTCCTCGGGCCTTACAACAACCTCGGCACGTTCAACACCAAGGACAACATCACCGAGCTCACCCGCCAATACTATGCCAACCAGAGCATCTCGGCCTTCGCCGACCGCCTGATCGTATCCGGCGGCGTATCGACCTTCGAGGCGCGTAACGCGACTATCCGCCTCCCCGGCTCGACCAACACCTCCTCGAACAACAGCATCAAGAGCGACAAAAATACCGTGAACTACGGTGTTGTGGTCAAGCCCATCAAGGAGATCTCGCTCTTCTTCGGTCATGCGGAAAACGCCTCGCCCGTCGGGACGAATATTTCGCCTGCCGGCACCCCCGACTTCTCCGTCGGCAGCCAAGACGAGTTCGGCGCGCGCGCGCGCTTCTTCGAAAACCGCCTCCAGCTCGGGGTGACCTACTTCAAGATCGCGCAAACCGCTTTCTCCGTCCCCAACCCCGCCAACCTCACTGTGCCGGCCCCGATTCCGCCCGCACCGAACCTCTTCTCGGACCGCGAGGCGAAGGGCTGGGAGCTCGAGGGCACCTACGAGATTACCAAGGGGTTCACCGTCATCGGCAACTACACCAACTTCACCAACCGCGACCCCAACAACGTGCCGTTCCGCGGCACCGCGGAAAAGTCCGCCGCCGGTTGGGCCCGCTATGAGTTCCAAGACACCACCCTCAAGGGCTTCCACGTCTCGGCCGGCGCCAACTGGACCGATAAACGTCCCGGCGACGCCGCCTCCGGTCTCACCGCCGCCAGCACCCCGACCCGCCTGATTCCCAACCTGCCGAGCTTCTACCTCGAGGCGCGCACGCTGGTTGACCTCGCCGCCGGTTACACCACCGGTCCGTGGTCGGTCCAAGCCAATGTCGACAATGTCTTCGACAAGAAATACCTCATGGCCGCGATCTCCCGCAACGCCGTCTACGCCGGTCCCGGAATCAACTTCCGCGCCTCCGTCACGTATCGCTTCTAAACTCCACGCGTAGACCCGGGGGCGCGCTAGCTTCCCCCATCAGCGGCCGTCCCTCGGGACGGCCGGTTTTATTTTACCCCCTCCTGCCGCCGCATCCCGCCCGGCCTTACGTGCCCAAACTCCGCGCCGCCATTATCGGCACCGGTAAGATCGGCCCGCCACCACGTGCGCCCCGCGCCCGTTACGATAGCTTTGCAGCACCGAAAAGCGCCGCGGTTCCTCCGGGCTTGCGCTTCGGGGTAGAGCGTGATCAGGCCAAGACTGCTCGTCGGCTCGTCGGCTCGTCGGCTCTTCGTCCGCTTGTTGCCGGATGCTCCGCATCAACTCCGAGACGCGACCGCCACCACATAGTTGTGCTTCCGCACCAGCCCCTCGATCCGCGCCTCCGTCGCCGCCGAGATGCGAGGATTTTTTCGGAGCGCCAGCGCTACCGCGGCCGTAGAAATCCCCGCCAAACGCGCCGGTTCCCGCGTCGACATGCATCCTTCGAAGCGCGGGGGCAGCGCGGCCGCCAACGGTTTTGGGTTAACGCTAACCATTCAGCCGCTTGTCAACGGCCCGTCCTTCTTATGTGTGGGGAGGTCATCCTCGCTCCCGGCAGCCCCCTGGCCCGGTCCGTCTCCAATTTCCGCCACCCCTAGATAAAACCCGTAAATATGAACTCCATAGCCATCGTCCGACTCCTCCCGGCCTCACTGCTTGCCGCCCTCACGGGTGCCAGCGTGGCCTTCGCCCAACCCGCACCCGCACCCGCCCCCGCCGGGACCGAGATCATCAAGCTCAGCGTCTTCGAGGTCTCCGGCGCCGCGCCCAACCGCTACCAGGCCGCCGAAGTA
>JBDNFZ010000782.1:0-4888 GCA_041689555.1 Opitutaceae bacterium
GCTGCCCAACGGCCGCTACACGGTGAAGCTCCACTTCGCCATCACCTACGACGCCATCACCGGGCCCAACCAGGTCGTGTTCAGCTTCAAGATCGAGAACACCGGGGTTAATGACTTCGACGTCTGGACCAAGGCCGGCGGCGCCCTCTCCGCCCACCTCGAAACCTTCACCGTCGAGATCACCGACGGCCAGCTCGACATCGCCTTCATCCAGCAAAAGGAAAACCCCTTCGTCAGCGCCATCGAGATCCTCGCCGCCAAGTAGCGCGGAGGCCCGGCTGCGGAGGCGGGCGCGTCTCGCCCCGGCTCTTTTTCTGCGGAGGCAGCCGGTGAGAACATTCACGGAAATTATCCTGTTGTTCCGCGAGGCGCGCGCTTTGGTTCAACGCGTTATCCTCCCCGATGAAACGCTTCTTCATCGCCTCCGCTTTCGCGTGGCTCGTCGCCCTCGCCACCGGCCAGACGCCGGCCGGAGCGACCGCGCGTCCAGCAACGCCCGACGACCTCGCGTTTTTCGAAAACAAAGTCCGCCCGCTCCTGATCGAGCACTGCTACGAATGTCACGATGCCAGGAAACAGAAAGGCGGCCTGCGGCTCGACTCGTTGCCCGGCTGGCAGACGGGCGGCGATAGCGGCGATGTCATCAAACCCGGCGACCCCGGGGCCAGCCTGCTCATCGAGGCGATCCGCTACGGCGACGAGGATCTACAGATGCCGCCGAAGCAGAAACTCGATTCCCGCGAGATTGCGATCCTCACCGAATGGATCCTCCGCGGCGCGCCCGATCCGCGCCTCACCGTTCCGGAGGATACCGGCCCGAAGATCATCGCGATGACGCTCGACCAAGCGCGTGCGCATTGGTCGTTCCAACCCATCGTCGCCCCGCCCGTGCCCGCTGCCCCGCCCGGTGACGCCGGTCACAACGCCATCGACCGCTTCGTCCGCACCCGTCTCGCCGCGGAGAATCTCGCCCCCAACCCGCGCGCCGATCCGCGCACGCTGGTCCGCCGGGCCTATCTCGCTCTCCTCGGCCTGCCGCCCTCCTACGACCGGGTCGAGCAATTCGCCGCCGACCCGAGTCCCGCCGCCTTCGCCGCGCTCGTCGACCAACTGCTCGCCCGCTCCGAATACGGCCAACGCTGGGCCCGCCACTGGCTCGACGTCGCCCGCTACGCCGACACCACGGAGAAATCCACCGACGGCGAACGTCGCATTCCCTTCGCCCACACCTACCGCGACTACGTGATCGCCGCCTTCAACGCCGACCAGCCGTTCGACCGCTTCGTCCTCGAACAAGTCGCCGCCGACCGGATGCCCGCCGCAAAAAAACCCGATTTGCGCGCCCTCGGTTTCCTCACGGTCGGCCGCCGTTTCGAGGGTAATTTGGAAGCCCCCGAACTCATCATCGACGACCGCATCGACACGATCAGCCGCGGCTTTCTCGGCCTCACCGTGTCCTGCGCGCGCTGCCACGACCACAAATTCGACGCCATCCCCACCGCCGACTACTACTCGCTCGTCGGCATCCTCGAGAGCAGTCGCGATCCGCTCGATCTCCCCGAGGTCGGCACCACCCCCGATTCCGATACCGTCGCAAAGTATCGCGCCGAACGCGCGGCGCTCTTCGCCGACTACGCAAAGCTCGTCGAGACCACGACGGTCGGAGCGCGTCGGCTCATCCGCGAACTCGTCCCCGAGTATCTGCGCTATCTCGTCGAGGAATCGCCCCAACACCGCACCGTCGAGGGCTTCATCCCGCTCGACACGCCCCGCGGTTTGCTCGTGCTCGGCGGCGGTCCCGCCTGGGCCCGGCTGATCGCCGGGAGCCTGCAACGCGGTGAGCCCTACTTCGCTCTGTGGGCCGAGTTGCTGAAACACCCCGCCGCCGACTTTGCCGCCAACGCCCGGGCTCTCCTCGCGGCGGCCGCCCGCGAGCCCGGGAAACACGACGCCGCCGTGCTCGCGGCCTTCGCCCTGAAGCCGCCCGCCTCCATGCTGGAGGTCGCCGATGCTTACGGCGCCGTCATCACCGCCGCGCTCGCGAGCCCGGATGCTCCCGGCCTCACCGCCGTCATCAACGCTCCGACTTCCCCCGTGCAGTTTTCCCCCGAGGACGTCGCCGAGGATTTGCTGCGCTTTATCACCGAACATCGCATCGTCGCGCGGCGCGACAACGAGGCCGCCGGCAAGATCCGCGAGAAGCTCACCATCCTCGAGGCCGGCGCCCCCGTCGAGCGCGCGCAATCCGTCGCGCTCTTCGGTCCGCCCGTAAACCCGCGCGTGCTCATCCGCGGCGACCGCACCAACCCCGGCCCCGCCGTCCCGCGCCGCTTGCCCCAGGTCCTCGCCGCCGTGGACGACCGGCTCTACACCGACGACGGCCGCCTCCAACTCGCCGAGGCCCTCGCCAGTCCCAAAAATCCCCTCACCGCCCGCGTGATCGTCAACCGCGTCTGGCAACAACACTTCGGCCGCGGGCTCGTCGCCACGCCCGACGATTTCGGCGCCACCGGCGAGCGCCCCTCCCACCCCGAGCTCCTCGACCACCTTGCGGCGTGGTTCATCGACCACGGTTGGTCGCTCAAGGCCCTGCACCGCTACCTGCTCGCCTCCGCGACCTGGCAGCAGAGCAGCGCCGTGCAACCCGCCGCGCTCGAACGCGATCCCGGCAACCGCCTGCTCTGGCGCCAGCCCCCGCGCCGGCTCGAGTTCGAGGCTCTCCGCGACAGCCTCCTCCGCGTCGCCGGTCGGCTCGACACGCGTCTCGGCGGCCGCAGCGCCCAACTCGAAGACGACAACGTCCGCCGCGCCGTCTACGGCTACACCGACCGCTTCCGCATTCCCGCGCTGCTCCGAAATTTCGACGTGGCCAATCCCGACCAGTCCATCGCCCGCCGCGCCGAGACCTCGCATCCGCTTCAGGCGCTCTATTTTCTCAACAGCCCTTTCCTCCGCGCGCAGGCCGAGGGCGTCAACCGCCAGCCCGAGATCGCCGAACTCCTCGACGTCCTCGCGCGCATCGCGGCGCTCTACCGCCGCATCCTTGTCCGTCAGCCCGACGCCGAGGAGCTCGCCCTCGCCGCTGCTTATCTCGGTGCCGCGCCCGCGGAAACCCAGTGGGCGCAATTCGCCCAAGTCCTCCTGCTTTCCAACGAATTCTCCTTCTGCGACTGAACCCTCCGCCCGCCCCGCCATGTCCAACCCGCACTTCTCGTTCGACCTTCCGATCTCGCGGCGCGAAATGCTCGCCCGCTGCGGCGCCGGCTTTGGCACGCTCGGCCTCGCTTCGCTCCTCGGGCAACTTCCCGGCGCATCCGCCGCATCCGCCGCAGACGCCGGCCCGCTCGCCCCGCGCCCCGGTCACTTCCGCCCCCGCGCCAAATACGTCATCCAAATTCTCGCCAACGGCGGACCCGCGCAGATGGACACCTTCGACCCGAAGCCGCTCCTCAACAAATATCACGGTAAACGCCTCCCCATCCACCTCGCCACCGAGCGCCCCACCAGCACCGCCCTCGGGTCGCCGTTTCCCTTCCACCGTTACGGCCAGTCCGGCCTCGAGGTCAGCGAACTTTTTTGCGACCTCGCCTCCGCGCACGCCGACGACCTCTGCGTCATCCGCTCGATGTATGGGGATACGCCCATCCACGAAAACTCCCTGCGCCTGATGAACTGCGGCGCCAGCATCATGGCCCGGCCGAGCATCGGCTCGTGGATCACCTACGGCCTCGGCAGCGAAAATCAAAACCTCCCCGGCTTCGTCGTCCTCGTGCCCAAGGGCATGCCGGTCGCCGGCGCCGACAACTGGCAGTCCTCCTTTCTCCCCGGCGCCTTTCAGGGCACCTACATCGAGACGCAGGACCGCAAGGCCTCGCAGCTCATCGAAAAC
This sequence comes from Opitutaceae bacterium, assembly GCA_041689555.1. GTDB lineage: Bacteria > Verrucomicrobiota > Verrucomicrobiia > Opitutales > Opitutaceae > Tous-C4FEB. Next base: position 3,890 of record JBDNFZ010000782.1, read on the forward strand.
CTCAAGAATTCCCAAATCGATCCCGCCGCGCAGCGCACGCAGCTTGACCTCGCCGCCGCCCTCAACCGCAAACATTTCGCCACCCGCCACGACCCGGCCCTCGAGTCGCGCATCCAGAGTTTCGAGACGGCTTTCAGGATGCAGACCGCCGCCACCGACGCCTTCGACATCGACCGCGAGCCCGCCCACATCCGCGCGCTCTACGGCGACACCGCGCAGGCGAAACAGATGCTCATCGCCCGTCGCCTCGTCGAACGCGGCGTGCGCTTCGTGCAGGTCTGGCACGGCACGCTCCAGCCCTGGGACAGCCACGACAACATCGAGACGAGCCACCGCCGCCTCGCCGCCGAGTGCTCGCAGGGCATCACCGCCCTCCTTACCGATCTCAAGCAACGCGGCCTCTTCGACGAGACCCTCGTCATCTGGGGCGGCGAATTCGGCCGCACGCCCACGGTCGAGTTGTCGCAGGGCGAGAAAGTCAGCCCCACCGCCGGCCGCGACCACAACCACCATGGCTTCACCATGTGGCTTGCCGGCGGCGGCACCAAACGCGGCTACGTCCACGGCGCGACCGACGAATGGGGCTTCAAGGCCATCGAGAAACGCGTCCACGTCCATGATCTCCACGCCACGGTTCTGCACCTGCTCGGCCTCGACCACGAGCGCCTGACCTACCGTCACAGCGGCCGCGATTTTCGCCTCACCGATGTTCACGGCCACGTCGTCAAAGACCTGCTCGCCTGAGCCCCCGCGCGCGCAGGGCAGGGGAAACTCAACTCTGGCGGCCCGTGAGACCACCCCTTTCCGGTAGCATCGGGACCTCCGGGCCCGATGGGTTTTTCCGGATTCTTCCCCTTGAACCCGAACGCCGAAGTTCAATCTGTGATGGCGTAGAGGAAGGTGTTTAGGGCAGGTAGGTTAGGATGAAAACGAAGCCAAGTGAGTGCGCCCACAAACCCACCGACGCAGCGTTCACGCCGTTGTTCGGCGGGGCCAAGC
>JBDNFZ010000783.1:0-8498 GCA_041689555.1 Opitutaceae bacterium
ATGGTGATCAACCGCGGGGCGTTTCTCGCGGGCGAGTTCGGCGAAATGCAGGACGAGATCGCGGCGGTCGTGCAGGCGTGCGGCGACGCGACGCTCAAGGTCATCCTCGAAGTCAGCGAACTGGAGACCTACGACAACATCCGTGCGGCCTCGTTTCTCGCGATGCGCGTGATCCGTCCCGGGGATTTCATCAAGACGAGCACGGGCAAGACCTCGCTCAACGCCACGCTCGGCAACAACCAGGTTATGCTGGAGGCGATCCGCGATTTCTACCTCGATACCGGCGTCGCCATCGCGATGAAACCCGCCGGCGGCATCCGCACGGCGAAGCAGGCCCTCACGTTCCTCGTCGCCATCAAGGAGACGCTCGGCGACGCGTGGCTGAACAACGCCCGCTACCGCTTCGGTGCGAGCGCGCTGCTCAACGATCTCGTGCGCCAGCTCGAGAAAGAAAAGACGGGGGCTTACCAAGCACCGTATTACTTCAGCGAATCGGCCGAGAGCTACTGAGGGCGAGTAGACCGTGAATCACGCGAATTGACGCGAATCATTTCTGATCAAAAGCAAAATCACCTGTCTGTATTCGCGCCGATTCGCGTGATTCGCGGGCCCACATAAAATGCCTACTTTAGAAAAAAAACCCCCGCGAGCCGCCGCCCGTATTGGCCGCCCCGCACCCGAGCTGATCTTCGGCGACCTCTGGGAATTCGATCCCGCGCCCGAAACCTCCGACCCGAAGCTCAAGCCGCGCTACGACCTGTTCATCGACGGGAGATTCGTCGCCCCGAAGAGCGGAAAATATTTCGACGCCATCAATCCCGCCAACGAGCAGAAGCTCGCGGAGATCGCGCTCGCCGGTCCGGTCGACGTCGATGCCGCCTATGCCGCCGCGCAGCGCGCCTACGACGGAGTGTGGGGCAAACTGCCCGGCCGCGAACGGGCGAAATACCTCTTCCGGATCGCGCGGCTTCTGCAGGACCGGGCGCGCGAATTCGCCGTCGCCGAGACCATGGACGGCGGCAAGCCGATCAAGGAATCACGCGACTTCGACGTGCCGATGGCCGCCGCGCATTTTTTCTACCACGCGGGCTGGGCCGACAAGCTCGACTACGTCGCTCCGGGCCGCCGCGTCGCGCCGCTCGGCGTCGTCGGGCAGGTGATCCCGTGGAATTTTCCGCTGCTCATGTGCGCCTGGAAACTCGCGCCCGCGCTCGCGATGGGCAATACGGTCGTCCTCAAACCCGCCGAGACGACATCGATCACGGCGCTCAAGCTCGCCGAGATTTTCCAAGACGCCGGTTTGCCGCCGGGCGTCGTCAATTTTGTCACCGGCGCGGGCGACGTCGGTGCGGCGGTGATGAACCATCCGACGCCCGCCAAGATCGCTTTCACCGGCTCAACCGAGGTCGGCAAGATCATCATGCGTGCGCTCGCGGGCACGGATAAAAAGATGACCATGGAACTCGGCGGCAAGGCGGCGAACATCGTGTTTTCCGACGCGCCGCTCGACCAAGCCGTCGAGGGCATCGTCAACGGCATCTTCTTCAACCAGGGACATGTGTGCTGCGCGGGTTCGCGTCTGCTCGTGCAGGAATCCGTGGCGGACCGCGTGCTCGCGAAGCTCAAGAACCGCATCAAGGTCCTGCGCGTCGGCGATCCCCTCGACAAGAACACCGACATCGGCGCTATCAACTCGCGCGAGCAACTCGACAAGATCACGCGGCTTGTCGCGGCCGGCGTGAAGGAGGGCTGCGAGATGTTCCAGCCCGCGTGCAAGCTGCCGGCGAAAGGATTTTATTTCCGCCCCACGATCTTCTCCGGCGTAAGTATGAGCAGCCGCGTCGCGCGCGAGGAAATCTTCGGCCCGGTGCTGAGCATCCTCACGTTCCGCACCGTCGACGAAGCGATCGAGAAGGCCAACAACTCCGCCTACGGCTTGAGCGCCGGCGTTTGGACCGACAAGGGTTCGCGCATTCTGAAGATGTCGACCGAGCTAAAGGCGGGCGTCGTCTGGGCCAACACCTACAACAAATTCGATCCCGGCTCGCCTTTCGGCGGCTACAAGGAAAGCGGCTTCGGCCGCGAGGGCGGCCGGCAAGGCCTGCTCGATTACTGCAAACTCGTCTGAAGAAAAACCGATGTGGAAATCAGGGAATCAGGAATCGGATTCCCGACCTCTTCCCTGATTTCCTGAGTTCCATATTCCCGTCCTCATTCCCATGTCCCGACTTACCATTACCAAGACTCCGAAAGTTTACATCGGCGGCGCGTTCATCCGCTCCGAGAGCGCGCGGGTGTTTCCGCTCAAGGACGCGGCGGGCGGATTTTTCGCCAACATCCCGCAGTGCACGCGCAAGGATCTGCGCAACGCGGTCGAGGCCGCCGCCAAGGCCGGTCCGGGCTGGGCGAAGCGCACGGGCTACAACCGCGGGCAGATTCTCTATCGCCTCGGCGAGATGCTCGAAGCGCGCGCCGCGGAGATGGCGGACGCGATCACGCTCGGCGGGGCGACTCCGGCCGCCGCGGCGCGCGAAGTCGCGGCGACCGTGGACCGTCTGATTCACTACGCCGGCTGGGCCGACAAATACGAGCAGGTGCTCGGCAATGTGAACCCGGTGGCGGCGCCGTATTTCAATTTCACCGTGACGGAGCCGATGGGCATCGTGGGTGTGATCGCGCCCGATGAATCGCCGTTGCTCGCGCTCGTCTCGCTGGTCGCGCCCGCGATCACGAGCGGCAACACCGTGGTCGCGCTCGTCTCGACGACGCAGCCCTACCCCGCGATTCTCCTCGGCGAAATGCTCGCGACGAGCGACCTGCCCGGCGGGGTGGTCAATCTTCTCACCGGGTTTCGCAAGGAGATGATCGCCACGTTTGCGACGCACACGCACCTCCGCGCGATCAGCGCGGTGGTCAATGCCGAGGAACGCAAGGCGCTCGCGCTCGGGGCGGCCGACAGCGTGAAACGCACGCACCTGCTCAAGGCCGAGGAGAAGCACGATGGGTTCGCGGAGAACGCACAAAGCGTCCACGCGATCCGGGACACGCTGGAGTTCAAGACAACCTGGCACCCGATCGGGGCGTGAGGAGCGGGGGGCGGCGTCGGCAAGCGACGCCCCTACGCGGGGGATTTTTTAGGGACCCGATGTGAGACTGTGCGCGGTCGGTATTTTTTCCCCGTCGGGGCGTTGCTTGCCGACGCCCGGCTCGGAGCGATCCGCACTATCACTCCCACGTTTTCAAATGGGCAAATCGTTCTTCTGGCCAACTCAGCCACTCCGGCTGAGGAGTTCCGGACGAATCGAGGTGTCTTTCAAATCCAAATGGCTCCGCCGCCGGTCGCCACCACCTTTGCCAAACGGCGGTAGCGGGGATCAACCCGGCGCGATAGGGGTTCATAAAAATATAGAGCGCGTAGTCTTCCGCCGCCTCATCGGGTCTCAACCGATGCTCCCAAAAGTCGCGTTGCCACTCTTCGGTGAAGTTGATCGCGCGTCGCAACGTAGACTTCCAGCGGCCGACGCATTGGCCTGCGGTAAGTTTTCGACCAAGCGCATAAAGCACGTGCACGTGGTCGGGCATTACGGTTGCGGCAAGAACGGTGCCGTCCTTTTCGTCATGCCAACTGCGAAGCGTGTTCAGCATGGCGATGGCATGAGCCGCATCATCCAGCCATGGGACTCTACCGTGAGTGACGAACGTCGCAAAATAGCGTGCACCGGGTATCGAGATGCGACCTTTGTGGAGTTCGTCGGTCCGACGAGCGGGGCCTGAGAAGGGAGGTGGCACGCGGACCGGGAGTTTCGGGCGTCGGCGAGCGACGCCCCTACGCGGAGGACTTTTTTAGAAACGCCGCGATCTCACGCGCGGTCGGCATCGACGGGGCGGTGCCGAACCCGGTGACGGAGAGCGCGGCGACGGCGTTGCCGAAGCGCGCGGCGGCGAGGATCTCGCCGGAAAATTTAACGAGGCCGGCCGCGAAGCCGCCGCAAAACGCATCGCCCGCGCCCGTGGTGTCGACGACGTTTACCTGATGCGCGGCGATGAAGGCAGGGCCGCTCGCTTGGGAAACGAACACGCCCTTGGCACCGAGCGTCACGATGACGGTGGGCACGTTGAGTGCACGGCAGAGGGCGTGAAGTTCCGCGGGCGGGAGCGCGGCGAGGGTCTCGGGCGCGACGGCCGCGCCGCCGGCGATCCCGAGGGTTTTCACCAACGCGGCGAACTCGGTTTCGTTGGGGATGAGCACGTCGACGTGCTTCAGGAGTGCGGGATCAAAGTCGGCGCGCATGGGCGCGGGATTGTGGATCGTGGTCGCGCCGGCGCGGCGGGCGGCGCGGAGCACGGCGGCGACGGTGCGCAGATCGGTCTCGTGTTGCGTGATGACGACGCGGGCCGACTTGAGTGCGGCGGCGGGCACGTCGGCGGGGCGCAAGGCGGCGTTGGCGCCGAGGGCGACGATGATCTCGTTCTGGCCGGCGGCGTTGACGAGGATCGCGGCGGTGCCGGTGGCGTGCGGCGGTTTCTCGACGAAGCGCGCGGCGATACCCTCGGCGCGGTAGAATTTTTTTGCGTCGGCGGCGAAGGCATCGCGACCCACCGCGCCGACGAAGAGCGTGCGCGCCCCGGCCCGGCCGGCGGCGACGGCCTGGTTGGAGCCCTTGCCGCCGGGGCCGGTGACGAAGGTGCCGACGACGGTCTCGCCGGGGCCGGGGAAGGCGGCGCATTTCCAGGTGAGGTCCTGCACAAAACTGCCGACGACGACGACCGAGGGTTTCATGGGCCGAGGCTAGGCGCGCGCCCGGGGCTGACAAGCCGCCGCTCGTCCCGCCCGTGCGCCCGCCCATCCCGGAAGGCGGGTCAGGCGGTGGGGAAACCGGTAAGGTGGGGTATGTTGAAAAACAAGCCCCTCGTCGTCGCCGCCCTCGTGCTGATCGCGGTCGTGGTTTCAGCCGGTTCGGGCCTGATCATCGGTGCGACCGCGCGGCGGCTTGGCCCGGGGGAAGGCCGCGCGGCGGGGTTGCGCGAGGGCGCGGGGGTGCTTGCGGCGAACATTGCCAAGGAGGCCGCGCGGCACTTGGTATGGCAGGTGCAAGCTTCCACCGGTCGATGACTCACCAAGCTATTCCGCTTCCGCCGCACGACGAGGCCCGCCGCGACCGGGCGAAAATGCGGCTCTACGTGCTCTGTCAGGCCATCGGTTGGGGGCTGTTCCTGGCGGTGCAGGTGTTCTTTTCGATCAACTTCAAGACCCGCGAAGCACCGCACGAGACGGTCATGCTGGTGGCGACGCTGGTGATGGTTTCCGCGCTTGGCCTTTTGCTCACGCACTATTCGCGTGCAGTGGTGGCGCGGCTGGGCTGGCGGGACTTGGGCTGGCGGGCCTTGTTCCCGCGGGTATTTGTCATGGCGCTGGTGCTTTCCGCGCTGTGGAGCGCGGTCGGTTACGGCTACACGCACGGCGTGCTGCGGCAACCTTGGGAGAGCAAATACAGCGGGTGGCTGATTCTCTCCATCAGTTGGATCAACGGTGCGACCCTGCTGCTCGGCTGGTTCAGTTTCTATTTCATCTACCACCTTTTCGACCGCTTCAACCGCTCCGAGATCGAGCGCCTGCAGCTGATGACCGTGGTGAAGGAATCCGAGCTGCGCGCGCTGAAGTCGCAGGTGAATCCGCACTTCATCTTCAATTCGCTCAATTCCCTCCGCGCCCTCATCGACGAAGATCCGGCCCGCGCCCGGCTCGCCGTGACCCAGCTCGCCAACCTCCTGCGCTACTCGCTCCAAAGCACTCAGCTCGAGACGGTGCCCTTCGAAGACGAGCTGCGCGTGGTCAACGACTACCTCGCACTCGAACAGGTGCGCCACGAGGAGCGCCTGCGCCTGCGGCTCGACATTGCGCCGGAGACGCTGCACCTGCCTCTGCCGCCGATGCTGCTCCAGACGCTCGTGGAAAATGCCGTCAAATACGGTATCTCGCAACGTCCCGAAGGCGGCGAAATCGCCATCATCGCGCGCAGCGAGGCCGGTTTCCTGCGGATCCAAGTCACGAATCCCGGCGAGCTCCCCTCGCTGTCCGCGGTCGTGCCCCGGGGCGTCGCCGGGAAGCCCGCGACGTCGACCGGGCTCGGTTTGCGTAATGCCGCCGAGCGCCTCCGCCTGCTCTTCGGCGAAAACGCCACCCTGGAACTTCGCTCGGCCGCGCCCTCGCTGGTCGTCGCCGAAGCGTTGATCCCGCTCCGTCTCTCGGTCGCATGAAAGCCATTTTGGTCGATGACGAGCGCCTCGCGCGCAACGAACTGCGGCGGTTGCTGGCCGCCGTCCCGGGGATTACGATTTGTGGCGAAGCGACCAACGCCGCCCAAGCGCGCGAACTCCTCCGCACCCACCAGCCCGAGATCGTCTTTCTCGATGTGCAGATGCCCGGCGAGACCGGCATGGAACTGCTTGCATCGTTGGAACCGCCCGTGCCCCACGTGATTTTCACGACCGCCTACGACGAGTTCGCCGTGAAGGCCTTCGAGCTCAATGCGCTCGACTACCTGCTGAAGCCCGTGGACCCCGCGCGGCTGATCGTCGCCGTCGGCAAGCTCACCGAGCGCGCCGGGCCGGCCCCGACCGGCGCGCCGGCCCCGACCTCCCGCCTCGCCGCCGAGGACAAGGTCTTCGTGCGGGAGGGTGACCGCTGCTGGTTTGTCGAGCTGAAGACGATCCGGCTCCTCGAGAGCGAGGGCAACTACACCCGCGTCCATTTCGCCGACGCGCAGCCGCAGCTGTTTCGCTCGCTCAACGCCATGGAGGAGCGGCTCGACCCGAAAAGTTTCTTCCGCGCCAACCGTCGCCAGATCATCAACCTCGCCTGGGTGGACAAGATCGAGCCTTGGTTCAGCGGCGGGCTGCTCGTCCACCTCAAGGGCTGCGCCAAGGTGGAGCTCAGCCGGCGTCAGGCGCAGGATTTCCGCGAGAACATGAGTCTCTGAAAATCGTGATGTGGAACTCGGGAAATCAGGAATAATGCCTTCCCTTCCGTTCCTGATTCCCTGAGTTCCACATTTCCCATCGCTGCCTTTCCATCCTTCACCTCCAAGCCATGATCGAAGCCCGCTCCCTCACCAAAACGTTTCGCGATAAAAAGCGCGGCGAGATTTTTGCCGCCCGCGACATCACCTTCCGCGTCGAACCGGGCCAGATCTACGGCCTGCTCGGGGCCAACGGCGCGGGCAAGACCACCACCCTCCGGATGCTGGCCACGCTGCTCAAGCCCTCGGCGGGCGGCGCCACGGTGGCCGGTCACGATGTCGTCGCCGCGCCCGAGAAAGTGCGCGCCCACGTGGGCTTCCTCGCCGCTTCGACCGCGCTTTACGGCCGGCTCACCGCCCGCGAGATGATCGCCTACTTCGGCGCGCTCAACGACCTCCCGCCCGCCGAGGTGCGCATCCGCACGCAGCGTCTCGCCGACGAGCTCGACATGCACGAATTCCTCGACCGGCGCTGCGAAAAATTTTCGACCGGCATGAAGCAGAAGACCTCGATCGCCCGCACGTTGATCCACGACCCGGCGGTGATGATCTTCGACGAACCCACTCTGGGGCTCGATGTGATGACGGCCCGCGCCATCGTCCGTTTCGTGCGCGATTGCCGCGCGCGCGGCAAGACCGTGATCTACTCGACCCACGTCATGAGCGAGGTGGAGAAGATCTGCGACGTAATCGGCATCATCCACGGCGGCCGGCTCGTGGCCGAGGGCACGCTGGCCCAACTCCAAGACCGGTTCGCCGAACGCGAGATGGAGGAAATCTTCGTCAAGGCCGTCGGCGGCGAAGCCGCGCTGACGGCGGCGGCGAACACCTGAACCCGACGAGGAAATCCCATGCTTAACTGGACCCACATCGCCACCGTCTATCTCAAGGAACTGCGCGACTCGTTGCGCGACCGGCGCACGCTTATTTCGATGATCGTGATCCCGACACTGGTCATGCCCGGCATCATCTTCGGTTTCGGGGCCATCATGACGAAGGTGGTGAAGCAGGCGCGCAGCGAGGCCACCTCGGTGGTGATCGTGGGCGGGGCGGACTCGCCCGACCTCGTGCGGGCGTTCAAGACGGAGAAGCGGTTTCGCGTCGTCGAGGGAGCCGATGACTTCAAAACGCTGATCTCGGACAAGAAAGTCCGGGTGGCGGTGGAGTTCCCCGCCGGCTTCGAAGCGGCGCTGAAATCGGGCGAAACGAAGACCGTGATGATCTACCACTATGAAGGGGAGATGAAGTCGGGTTTGGGCGCGAGCGACGTAGAAAAATTCTTGCGCGACTACCGCGAACGGACGGTCGAGAACCGGCTCAAGGAACGGGGTCTGCCGTGAATGGCGCTAAGTTAAGCCGCCAGTGAAGATGGACAACGGGTGTCATCGCATTTTCCGTGAATCGGATACGCGCATGCGGTGGCGTGGCCGGGTCAGAAGCTGGTAGTTTTTCGGGCGTCGTTTCCGCGCCCGGGGTTCG
>JBDNFZ010000784.1:0-4169 GCA_041689555.1 Opitutaceae bacterium
GTGACGGGGAGAAGGGGCAAACCAAGAGGCGTCAAAGGCCGGGGCGTCGCGGGGAGCGTCAGGTGCGGGCAAGGTGGCGGTCGAGGCGGGCGAGGAGGAGGTCGCGTTCGGCGGGGGTGAGGAAGGCGCCTTCGGCGGCGTGGCGCTGGAGCTGGAGCACATCGAGGCGGGTGAGCTTCGGGCAGAGGCGGGCGGCGAGCAGGAGATTATCGGTCAACGTGGCGGCGGAGATGCCGAGGTTGTCGGTGTTGACGGTGACGTGGACGCCCGCGCGCAGGTAGTCGAGCAACGGATACCGTGCGGTGGCGGGCGAGGTGTCGGCGTCGTGGTCGATCGGATACCCTTTGATCTGGAGATTGGCGGCGGGGCACATCTCGATGGCGATGCGGCGATCGGCGACGGCCCGGAGGAGATCGGGGGAGCCGTGGAGGGAGAGGGCGTGACCGAGGCGGCGAGCGTTGAGCTTAAAGACGGCCTGCCAGATGCCTTCGGCGTCGTCGTTCTCGCCCGCGTGGATCGTGACGGCGAGGCCGACGCGGTGCACGGGCTCGAAATCGATGGCGAAAAGGGCGGCGCGGGTGTCGCGGTGCTCGAAGCCGGCGAGGTCCACGCCGACGACCCGGCAGGTGGCGGGGGTGCGCCATTGATCGGCGGCGGTGACCGCGAGGGCAAGATGGCGGGCGATGTCGGAGCGGTCGCCACCGTCCCTGCGGGTGGCAATGATGAGGAGGTTGACGTGGCAGGCAGGGGTGCAGTCGGGCCGAGCGGCGGCGGAGGCGTCCATGCGGCTTTGAAAATGCGCGCGGATTTCGGCGAGGACCTGCCAGGCGGAGCGGTCGGGCGAGATGTAGTTATTGGGGGAGCAACGGATCTCGGCATAAACGACGTGGTCGGCGACGAGGGCGGCGTAGAGGGCTTCGCACTGGGCGCGAAGGCAGCCGGGATCGCGAAGCAGGCGGGAGCCGTTGTTGTCGCCGAGGGCCATGTAGTCATCGAGGCCGCAGGGAGCTGGAGGCGTCGGCCAGCCGGTGGGGACGGGGCGATCGCGGAGGGGAGGCAGAGTCGCGGGGGTGGCGGAGGCGGCGCGGATGGAGGCGAGCGCGGGATCGTGGGTGGCGAAGCCGCCGAGGTGGCAGTGCAGTTCGATCTTGGGGAGAGCGGCGAGCCAAGCTTCGTCACCGGCGGCTTGCGGTTGGAGCGACTCGCGCAGCCAGGCGAGCTGGACGGGGGAGCGGGTGGCAAGGGAGGGAAAAGGCAGGTGGGCAAGCTGATCCCATGCGCCAGCGATGTGATGGGCGCGCTCGACGATGCTTCGCAGATGGTCGCGGAGCCGGGTATCCGGCGCGCTGGCCCAGCGGACTCCGCCTTCCGTAAGCGGTATTTCCAAAGGGTGCTCGGTCGCGGAAGTATTGCGCAACTGGGGCCAGCCGGACTCGGCACCCAATCGGATAAAGCGCAGGTGGTCGCCCGAATGAGCGGCGTCGATTTCCGCCTCGGTCTTGGGTTGTTGCGGCTGGGGCAGATTGCAGAGGACGTGAAAAATTTCGGCGCAGCCGAAGACAGCTGCCGCCTTTTGCACGGCCGCACTCATGGTTTTAAAACCACCGGATAAACAGATGTAGGGCGCGGCGGCAGGCTTGTCTGATTCGGCAGTCGAAGTGTCCGGCCCTTGCACCTGACGGTAAGCGAGGAGCCAACGGTAAAGGACTTCTTCAAAACGGAAGTGATCGTGCTCGTTGGTGAAATCTTTGAATCCCGCCACGCGAGTGATGGTGAGGTGGACGGTCGGCGCGCGGGTGGCAAACCAGCGTTGAATCAGGCCGATCTCAGTCGTTTCGGTGGTGATGACATGGACGGCGGAGAAGGTGACTCCGGGGAATAAAAAGGCTTCAGGAACGATGGCGGGGGAAGTGCCGAGGGAGCAGAGGAGGACGGGCATGGGGGCGGGGAGGAGGGGTTGGGCCGATGAAAATAAGCCGACGCGGGATGGGCGACCTGTGACCGAGGGTTAAGGCAAACGGGCGAGGGCTTCGCGCGGGGTGAGGACGGTGACGCCGCCTCGGCTGGCGGGCGGGTAGTGTTTGAGGTTGCCGGTCACGAGCACGCGGTCGGGGGTGGCGAGGGCGACGGCGAGGAAGGGCTCGTCGTGCGGGTCGGGCAGGGCGGGCGCGGGGGCGGCGGCCTGGGTGTGCCAGGCAAGGTCGAAGAGGCCGAGGAGCTCGGCCTGGACGGGGCGGGAAAAACGGAAACGGGGGCGGGCGAGGACTTCGCGGTATTCGGCGAGCAGGGGGTAATCCCAAGCGGCGGCCAAGCGGCCGTCGGCGATGGCTTGGAGCAGGAGATCGCAGGGGCCGCCGCGAGTGAGGGCGGCGGAGATGATCACGTTGGTATCAAGCACCCAGCGCGGTTTCATGCGGGGGATTTGGCGGCGGCGGGTTTACGGGCGCGGCGAACGGCCGGGGTGGTTTTTGCGGCGGCGGCTGGGCGGGCTGGGCGTGCGGCGCGGGTGGCGAAGATTTCGGCGTCGATGGCGGCCATATCGAGGTCGGAAGTGCCGGCACGAAGGGTCTCGGCCTGGGCGGTGGCGAGGGCCTGGCGCAGGCGGAGGCCGCGCAGGATATCAATATCGGCCTCGATGCCCAGGGGGGAGGCCGGCACGAGGTAGGCGGTGGGCTGGCCGTTGACGGTGATGATCTGCGGGCCGGATTTTTTGACGCGGGCGAGGACGCGGGCGGGCTGTTTGGATAGTTCGCGGGAGGTGATGAAGGCGATGCTCATGGGCGGATTGTCCGGCGATTGTCCGGCGAGGTCAAGGGTGGGCGATTGGGGAACGGCCGATGACCGAGGGCGAGTGAAGAATGACTGAGCCGAAGGAACGTCGGCGCGCCCGGGGCGGGGCGGCTAGCTGTCGGTTAAATCAGGGTGGCGACATCGGGGTGTTTTTGTGCGAAGGCGGGCTAGGGTGCGACCAGCGGATTGCGGGTGCGGAGGCGGGGGAAGCGGGAAAAATCGCGGTCGGCGGTCCACAGCTCGCGCACGCCGTGGTCGAGGCAAAGGGCGGCGATGCGGGCATCGTGGATGCGCGGGCCGGTGATGCGGCCGGCGCGGACGAGGGCGGAAAGGGTCGTCCAGTAGGTGTCGTCCTCGGCGAGGAAGCGGACGGTGGGGCGGGTGCGCCAGCGCGCGATGGCCTCGAGGGCGATTTCCAGCGGCGTAGGTTTGGAAAAAATTTTTGGGTGGGTGACCACGCCAAGGAATTCATGCGCGCACGGCCAAGGAATAGCCCAGATGGCCGCGTCGCCGCCCGCCGCCTCGAAAGCGGCAAGGGCCGGAGCATTCTGCGGCGTATCGAGCCGGTGGAGGGCGATCAGGATATTGGTGTCGAGGGCGATCATGCGCCGCGGCCCTCGTAAAAAACGTCGCGAATTTTTTCCCAGCCGCCCTCGGCGAATTCGGGATTCATCCCGGTCCCGCGAAACGTAACCAGGAGCGGGGGTAAGGCCGGTTTTTTCGCGTTCCGTTCCGACAGTCTTTGGGCGAGGCCTTGTTCGACAAGGGCGCGGAGGGTCGTGCCGTCGCGGGCGGCGATTTTTTTCGCGCGGCGCAGGAGGGGGGTGGAGATTTCGAGGGTGGTTTTCATCGGATTGGCCGTAAGTTATGGGTGGCCAGCCAAGAGTGTATGGGTAGCTGGGTCAAGGAGCCTTAATCGAGGGGGTTCCAGACGCGGGTGAAGCCGAAGCCTGCGAAGTCTTTGACGTTGGCGGTGGCGAATTCGGTGACGCCGTGGGCGCGGAGAGTGAGGGCGGTGCGGGTATCGAAGAGGCGGCGGCGGGCAAACTGGACCGTGGCGGCATGTTGCCAGAGGGCTTTGTGGACGGAGATCGAATCGGGCGGGTAGCCGAGGATGCGCCAGTGGGGGTGGTGGCGGTAGGCCTGGATGACGGCGGTGGCGGCCGGGGCGGTGAGCGGAGTGCCCACGACGGCAGGGTTGCGCAGGTGGAGATAAAACTCCGCGAGCGAAAACTCGCTGAGGGCGACATCATCGCGGGAGGCGAGAGAGGTGATAAAAGCAAGTGCGGCGGGGTGTTCGGGAGCGGCGACGCTGTAGGTGTAGAGGAGCAGGTTGGGGTCGATGGCGAGCATGGGCGGGGTGGCTCAGGCGGAGGGTA
>JBDNFZ010000785.1:0-2917 GCA_041689555.1 Opitutaceae bacterium
ACAACGGCCCGCCTGATCCGCAGCCCTTGCAGGAAAAAATCGAGAAATCAGTTCGCGTATGAAATAACCGGGCTATGGGCATAAGATTTTAGGTCTTAAACAGGGACGGAACGGCGAGAGCCGGTCGGGGTGAAGGGCATGAAAGAACTGGGCGTCGCATTATTTGGTAAGGTGATCGACCGATTGAGGAGAAACTTAAGCGCGAAGCTCCACCTCGCGAGCGATTGCGGCGTCACTTATGAAAGACGGAGCGAGGCATCCGAAGCCAATGCGACGATCGCGCGGGTCATTCGCAATCAAGTGCGCGTCGGATGCGCCAATGAGGATCACAGCAACCGACCCTTGACCGAACTCATGCAGTTGAGAACCGCGAATAGACGCGAATGCACGCGAATCTCGGGACGGGGTGATCAGGTTTCGTAGCTCCGTGTTGCTTTCACCATTTGGCGGGCAGCCCGAACCGCTCCCGATCAAAGGGTTTCATTCGCGTCTCTGCGTTCATTCGCGGTTCAATCGAATGTTTCCGGCCGAGCGAAACGGTTGTGCGAACCGAGTCGGACGAGGGGATCGTCAGCTCTTGGCCGGGACGGGGAGTTTGAACTCTTCGAGGAGGGCGGTGATTTTTCCCGCGATGTCGGCGGCTTTGTTGCCGGGGTGGAGACCGACATGGCGCACCTTGCCGTCGGGTGCGATGATCGCGACGTAGGGAATGCCCTGGATGCCGTAGTCGGGGTTGAAGACCTGCTCCCGACTGAAGGCCACTTCCCACGTCATCTCTTTCTCCTTCATGAAATCACGCATCAGGTCGTATTCTTTTTGCGGGTTGTCCTTGGTGTCGATTTTGCCGCCGGGCAGGCCGTGGACCGCGCCCTGCAGACTGGTGACCCCGAGGATGACGACGGGCTTGCCCTTGAAGAGCTCGACCTTTTCGGCGACTTGCGGAAACGAAGCGATGCACGGGCCGCACCAGGTGGCCCAGAAATCGAGGACGACGACGTTGCCCTTCAGGTCGGAGAGTTTCTTGAGCCCGTCGCGGGTAGCCTAGGTGAAGTTGAGCTCGGGGGCCGGGGAGCCGACGAGCGCGGCGAGTTTGGCGGTGCGCTCTTCGGAGGCGGCCTTGGCCATGGCGAGGGCCTCGGGGGTCGTCTGTTCGAGGAAGCGCTTGGCGGCGAGGGCCGGCTTGGTTTCGGGAAAATTGGCGACGACCGACTCCGCCTGAAGTCGTGCGGCGGGAGTGTCGCCGACGATTTGTTGGAGCAGCATGGCCTTCATAAAGGCGATCTGCGCGGTGTCATCGGTCTTCTCGGGGAATTTTTTCAAGAGGGCGTCGAACTCGGCGAGTTCGGGCGCGAGAGCTTCGGCGCTGCGTTCGCCGGCGCGGATTTTGGCGGAGATTTTCTGGTTCAGGACGGCGAACTCGGTTTTGGCCGAACTGGCGGCGGATGCGGCGGGCGCGACCAACGGCATCGGGGCGGGAGCATCGGCGCCGACGAGGGCGACGGCGGAGGCGAGGGCGAGCGCGGTGTGAATGAGCGAGGTGGATTTCATGGTGAAGGTGAGGAGGGGAAGGGGATCGAGGTGGAGCGGACAGCCGGGCGAAGACGCGAGGCTTTGAAGGCCGCGCGCCAAAGGCAAGCCGGCTCGTTGACGCGGGTTCCTTGGCGTGGGCGAGCCGCTGCTGAGCTACAAAAAAGGCCCGCGACGGTAAAGGCGCGGGGCTCGGGAACCGGAGTCGCGAGCGAGCTCGCTCCCACAGCGGATTACTTATTGAGGTCGGCGACCGCGGCTTGGGCGGCGCCCTCGCGGGCGACGGGCACGCGGCGGGGCGAGCAGAAGACGTAGGTGAGGCCTCGGTTAACGACGTTAGCCAAGTCCGTCTGCGGCTGACGGAAAAGACGTCCTGGATTTGGCGGGTTTTTATCTCGTGCCAAAGGGCGGTGAGATTCAGGCGCTCCAGCCGCGGTGCCATGGCGGTTTCGTCGAGGCCGGTCGTCTCTTGAATAGAGCGGATGTCGAGCGGGTGCTTGGCCGAGCGGCCTTCGCGGAAAAATTCCAATTTTCTCAGCACGACAATTTTCGGGCGGGGCCACCGTCAATTCGAGGTCGGCGCTCCAGCGTAGGCGGCGACGCAGGGGGAGAGCCCAGGCGTGGAGGGGGTCGGCGCCGGTGAGGTAGATGTCGGCTTTGTAGCCGGTCTCGTGGTGGATGAGGTTGAAATGGCCGCGCTGGTGGCGGGCTTGTTCGGTGCGGATCACGGACTCAGGCGGCACGTAAAACTCCGTCTCGGGAAAAGCGCGGAGCAGGCGGGCGCGGGTGGCATCGTCGAGGGCGAGCACCACGTCGAGACCGTTGGTGACGCGGGGTTGTCCTCAGAGAATGGCCGCCGTGGCCCCCGTGATCATGTAGGGTGCGCCGGTGGACTCCAGGCGGACGGCGAAGAGCCTCAGCTCATCCGGTTCGAGCATAGAGGATGCGTTCGGCGACGGCGCGGCTGACCTCGGCTTCGGTCCATTCGGGGTGACGGCTTTGGAAGCCCAAGGCGAGCAGGCGGCGCATGGTGGCGTTCATGCGCAGGGCCTGCGCGATGCGTTGCTGCGGTGTCATCGCCCGATAGATGGCCGACTGATACGCCTGCGCGGCGTGTTCATGTGCGGGTAATGCCGGGGCAAACATGGGCGAAAGCAAAGTGCGGGGTGAGCAGGCGCGCAAGGGTGCGCGTGGACATGGGCGGGAGCGGAGCCGGACTCTTCCTCGTCTGATCTGTCGCGCGTGTTGAGCCAACTGCTAGCGACCGGAATGTTGAAATAAAAAACCCCGCGCCGGGGAGGGCGCGGGGCTTGGGAGGGGGAGTCGCGAGCAAGCTCGCTCCCACAACGGATTACTTCTTGAGGTCCGCGACGGCGGCCTGGGCGGCGGC
>JBDNFZ010000786.1:0-3897 GCA_041689555.1 Opitutaceae bacterium
CGCGAAGACCACGCCATAGATCGCGGCCACCGACTTCGGCACGCCGAGCAAGTCGGCCGCATTTACAAAAAAATCCACCACCGCCGCCTCAAACGCCACCACCTCAGCCGACCGCGCCCCGGAGCCGGGAAGCTCCTTAGATGACAGGGAAACACTGAGTGTCTGATCAGGCATTACCCCCACAAGGAGGACCGTAGTTTCCCTGAGTTCAATCCAAATTGAAATAAACTTTACCTGCGCGCCGGAACGATGCGGTTGCCCGATTGTGGGCGGGTGCCCCACCCCGCATTCAGCCCCCGCAGTCTTTCTCTTTCCTCTTTCTCTTAATCTTTCTCTCCCACGCCAATCCCGCCTCCGACGCCCCATCCGTGATTAAAATTCTTTTCCCCTCCGTTCCTGATTTCCTGAGTTCCGCATAAAAACCCTCCAAAAAAATTAACGACGGCCGCGACCCCGCGTTCAGCCCTCATAGTCTTTCTCTTTCCTCTTTCTCTTAATCTTTCTCTGCCGCGGACCAATCCCGCCTCCGGCGGGAGGCGCCCCATCCGTGGTTAAAACTTTTTTCTCCCCGTTCCTGATTTCCTGAGTTCCAGATAAACTCCCTCCCAATGAATCGGTGAGGGCGAAGCGGCTTTGCTTTGAGTTGAAGTTTTAAGTTCAAGTCCGAGCCTTTTGGATGCTCACAAAGTCCGTGATGACTTGAATTTCATGCGCGATCATTTCCTTCGTGAGACCATGATGACGGCGAAGCGGCTTCGCCGTTGTTAGTTCCAGTTTTACGTTTAAGTTTAAACGAGACAGCTATCAGCCTTTACCCTCTGACCGGAACCACACGAAGGGATCACGAACGGTATTTGCGGAGTTCCAGAAAGACCGACTGGCCGAACTACGACGCCGCGAGCTCCTGGAAGCTGAAATCCTTAATCAAAGCCGAAGTCTTGGCGTGCTCGATGGTCATGCTGACGAGTCGCCCCTCGGCATCGAGATCGATCGTGATGTCTTCGCTGATCTCGCGTGTTTCGGCCACCGGTTTGGATGCAAACTCGAGCAGTGCCGTATCCGTATCGGTGAAGTATTTGATTTTCATAACTAGGCTCCTCGGTCGAAAAATGCATTGTGGATAGTTTCCCCGTCTTCAAGCAGAATCACACGCAATACGCGTGAGCCGTTTTCCGCAATTTTTCCCCAGCGACGAATACGTCCGTCGGACTGGATTTGCTCACGATCGGGGTTGTGGACAACACGGAGAATCCACTCGTCACGGATCGTGGCTCTATCTGGTCGCAGCCGGGTATGGAGGAAATACTGAGTAAATTTCATGCGAAGCAGTTAGTCTCTAACGGCAGCGCGGTTTCGCCGTTGTAGCCTCGAGCCTAAATCTTGAGGTGATCCAACGAGGTGCCCCAGTCTTCATCTTCACGGAAGACGGATTCGAGCTGGGCGGCCTGCCAAGGGTCAATGGAGTGCGTAAAGAGTTCCAAAGTCGTATTGTCAGGAATCTGTTCGGAGGCGGAGATAATACGAAGGACATTACCTTCTTTGATGACGGTGATACTCATGATAAAAGGGGTCGAAGAGGTCAAAAGGGGTCGAAGGGGTCATGGGTTGACTTTTGACAATAGGTTCTTCCTTCATCCGGCCGAAAGGGCTATGGGGGTTTGCCGCTACGTTTGTGGTTTATTAACAACACGACAAAAATAAGTCGAAGCTGTAGCTCCTAAGATGTTTACCCACAAAGGCGTGGGATTGATCTTTCGACTGGGCTTCTCTTCATTTCCCGCTCCGTTTCTGTTTACCTGATTTCCAGATCAATCTCTGGCTCCCGATTCCTTTCCCCTGAACATTGCAGAAGTGGTCACCACGAAAAACACAGAACACACAAAATTTCAGAGGGACGCAGTTTTAGGAACTCCTCAGCAAGCGATACGAAGGGGTTAGCACGACTTCGCTCTCGGTTTTATCAGATGTCAGAAGTCTCATGTCGAATACTAGGAATGAGGTGTCAGAAAGCCCAGCCAGTGACGTAGGGATACGCTATTATCTGCTCTTTTTGAACACTCCGAATACTTCGAAATCGGCGATGTTCAACGTGTGGAGCGAACCAAAGATGACATGGGGCTTTATGGCTTGTGGTAAGCAACATATCGCAACGATTCGAAGCGAACGGGCGGGTCAAAGGCCGGAGGGTGCTAAAGTTGGAACCATGAGCACCGTGGACGGCGGAACGCTGTCTTTGACGCTGCCGTTTTCAGAGTTCACGCATTCTCGCACGCCAATAATCGGGGACCTGACGACCGTGTGCCACTGCCACCATAAAGTTCGTTTCACCGCGCACGATACACGCAACATAGTGTTGAAAGACCGGACAATTCAGCCAGCGATAGCCACACGCTCGCTCCCTGAGCACGAACAGATGTTCGACGATCCAATCGATCACCTGCCCAATCTCCTGCCGAAATCGCCACCCCAACCCGCTTTGCCTCCCTTCATACTCCAACGCGGCCACGATGAGTTCTTCCTTCGCTTCAGGAAAGAACTCGTGGTTCACCGTGCCAGTTTTCGGTCCAGTGCTGCGAACACATTCTTTCCCGGGATGGTCACCAGCCGGCCAGCGTCAAATTCGGCTATCCGCCTGCGAATCTCGGCATCCCGAGCGGATTCGCTGGCATCCGAGGCGACTGGCATCCGAGGCGACTGGCTCGACACTCGCAAGCAGCACGCTGGCGAGTTGAAGCCTTTCTTCAGGGGCGAGATGCAGCGCGTCAGATTTGAGCGATTGAAGACTGGCTGGCATGGTGTGAAACGTAATCGTAGCAGGTGGAATGTCGAGTTTCTATCGAAAGGGACGGAGGAGCGTGGGGTCGAACCAATGGAGTCAGCAACTGCTTTGGTGTGCAAAGGCGCAGGGGCCACCTTGAAGTCCTTACCGCTTACTCGTCTTTTCCCTTAGACCTTACCAAGCCGAGCTTCGCCCCGTCGCTTCCTGGGTGAAAGCGACTGCGACTGATGGGACTGATTGAGACCGCATATAAGCGGGTGCGGTTGAAGCCGCGTGAACCTAACCGGGCGTGAGTTTCAAGAACGTCTTGACCACCGGTAGCAACTGGCGGACGCGGGTATGCCAATCCTGGAGCGATTGCAGACGGCGCGTGAGTTCTTTGGCCGCGACCTTGTTCGCCGCAGGCACCGCCCGCTTGAGAGCGCCGATCCGTTCCGAGCCCGCGGTCAGATGCTTGGCCATCCGCTGCTCCATGAATCGTAAGGCGAGCTTCCTCAGTTCAAGATCGGGCACAAACAGCTCCGACCGATCATTCGCCGTCGAGACCTCTTTGATGGCGCCCACTTCCCGCAGCAC
Organism: Opitutaceae bacterium; assembly: GCA_041689555.1. Taxonomy (GTDB): domain Bacteria; phylum Verrucomicrobiota; class Verrucomicrobiia; order Opitutales; family Opitutaceae; genus Tous-C4FEB. Next base: position 3,356 of record JBDNFZ010000786.1, read on the forward strand.
CCGAAGCCCCTGTGAAATCGAACCTTTGGAAATCTCCAGGCTCGCCTCAATTTCCGAAAAACTCACTGGCTGCGCCGCCGCGAAGACCACGCCATAGATCGCGGCCACCGACTTCGGCACGCCGAGCAAGTCGGCCGCATTTACAAAAAAATCCACGACGCCCACCTCGAAGGCCACAATCTCATCCGCCCGATCTCCGGCGCGCACCAAAGCTCCGGCGGTGCGTTCGAAGGTGGAGGGTGCGGAAGCCATGGCGGCCAAGTGAGGGGCGGCGAAACGGCCAGTTCAATCCAAAATGAATAAATCGCCCCGTTTTTCTCCGGTCACATCAGGGCTCCGCTTTCGCGGGCCGCTCCGCGTCGCGCACCGGCGCGAACCCGCGCGCGGTTTAACTCCGCGGCGTAGGAGCGAGCTTGCTCGCGATTGCTCGGGTTTGCGCGGGGTAGGAGCGAGCTTGCTCGCGATTGCTCGGGTCTGCGCGGGGTAGGAGCGAGCTTGCTCGCGATTGCTCGGGTTTGCGCGGGGTAGGAGCGAGCTTGCTC
>JBDNFZ010000787.1:0-1992 GCA_041689555.1 Opitutaceae bacterium
ACGTCATCAAAGAGATCATTGCGTGACGCGGGACGATTAGCCGGCTTGGTGGCCCGGCTGAGTTTGGCCTGCGTTGCCGGTGGGGGCGTCCCGCGTTTTGGCCATTGATCCCGGGGCTATCGCCCGGTGGATTCTCGCGCTTCATTCATGAAAACTCTCGGCATCGATATCGGCGGCTCGGCCCTCAAGGGCGCGATCGTGGACACCACGACCGGCAAACTGCTCTCCGAACGTTTCCGCATCGAGACGCCGGATAAGTTGAATCCCGCCGAGCTGGCCGACGCGGTGGCGGCGATGGCCGGGCATTTCAAGTGGCGGGACCGGATCGGCGTCGGCTTCCCCGGCGTGATTCAAGGCACGACCATCTGGACCTCGTCCAACCTGCACAAAAAGTTCATCGGTTGCGACGGCGCGAAGCTCTTCGGCCGGGCCACGGGCTGCTCCGTCGCGATGATCAACGACGCCGCGGCGGCCGGCGTGGCCGAGATGCATTTCGGCGCGGGGCGCGGTTTCATGGGCAAGACCCTCTTGCTCACGCTGGGCACGGGCGTGGGTTCGTGTTTCGCCTATCAGGGCGTGGTCACCGCGATGGAGCTGGGGCATTTCCCGTGGGGCAAGCAGGGCAAGTCGGTGGAGAAATTCGTCGCCGCCTCGGTGCGCGAAAAGAAAAAACTCGCGTGGAAGGAATGGGGCGGCCGCCTGCACGACTACGTGGCAGTCTTGGAAAAGCTGCTCTGGCCGGAGTTGATCATCGTCGGCGGCGGAGTGAGTGCGGAGCACAAGAAGTTCTTCAAGTTCATCAAGCCGCGCGCGAAACTGGTTCCGGCCGAGTTCTTCAACAACGCGGGCATCGTGGGCGCGGCGCTGTGGGCGGCGGAGAATAAGTGACGCCGGGCCGCACGGCTTTCCGGTTTGGTTCTGCAAGTGTAGGCTGGCAACTTTCCGGCGCGGTTTGAGCGCGGGCGAGCTCGCGGCCTACGGTTTGAGCGAGTTGCAAACCCAAACCGGAAAACTGTCGGCCAACCCGGCGCGCGCGGGAAAAGCTCTTCCCAAGATCGCGCGCCGTGAGCTAGCGTCGACCATAGCCCTTCATGTTGTCCGTCGCGCCCAAACTCCGTCCCGTCCTCGATCCCGAATTTCTGCCGGCCGCCCTCTGGCAACGCGGCTACCGCGAGCTGGTCACGCGCGATCCCGGCGCCCGGCCGTTCGCCGTCGTGATCGTGCGGCCGGACGGCTCGGTCTTCCGCCATGAAAGCCGCGTGCTCGCCGCCGACCACCCGGCCGCCGCGCTCACGCTCACCTACGCCGAGCGCCTGCTCAAATTTCTCCTCTGGATGAAAGGCGGCCCGCGCGTGCTCGTCGCCGGGGCCGAGGAGATCGCGGCGGCGCTGGCGCGCACCTACGCCCCCGACGGCGCGCGGGCGTTCGACGCCGAGTTCATGGGCGAAAAAATTTTCGGCCGGCCGTTTTCGCTCGAAGCCGCCGCTTGGGCCGACTTGCCGGCGCCCGCGGAGACCAGCGTCCCGATGGGCCGTCACCTCGACGGTTGCCGCATCGGCTTCGACCTCGGCGGCAGCGACCGCAAGGCCGCCGCGCTCATCGACGGGCGCGTCGTCTACTCCGAGGAGATCGCGTGGGATCCGTATTTCCAGGCGGACCCGGCCTACCACCTCGAGGGCGTGCATGATTCGTTGCGACGCGCGGCGGCGCACCTCCCGCGCGTGGATGCCATCGGCGGCAGCGCGGCGGGTGTTTACGTGAACAACGAGGTGCGCGCGGCGTCGCTGTTTCGCGGCGTGGTGGCCGACGATTTCGAGCGGCACATCCGGCGGATGTTTTTCACCTTGCAGTCGCGCTGGGGCGGGGTGCCGTTCGAGGTGGTCAACGACGGCGAGGTCACGGCGCTCGCCGGCGCGATGTCGATGAACGACGACGCGGTCCTCGGCGTCTCCATGGGCACGAGCCAGGCGGGCGGATATGTGACGCCCGCGG
>JBDNFZ010000788.1:0-2286 GCA_041689555.1 Opitutaceae bacterium
ACGCGCCGTCGGTATAACCCTGGATTCCGCAACTGAACCACCAAAAATCTAGGCATCTCGGAGTCACGGTTATGCGGCGTTCTTCCGCGCGGACTTCACTCGCGGTGTGGAGCGTCGCCCGACCACGTTTCTCCGCCCGCCGCTCCAAGTTTTGCGATTTTTGCGCCTTCTTGCGGCCATCCTTCCGCGGAATCTAGGATAAGTCACACCCATGCTCTGGCTCCTCGCAGCAATCCTCCTCGATTTCGGGTTCATCCAGCTTTTCAAGCTCGGCCAGCGGCGGGGCTACGCCGCCCCCGTCGTCGTCAGCGTCAACTATCTCACGATCGGCATCGTCCTGGGGCTCTACCTGCTCGTCTGGGGCTCGTGGTCCGTCCCGCCCGCCGCCCTCTTGACCGGGATCGGCTCGGGCGCGGTCTTCCTCACCTCCATGCTCGCGCTCAATCACGCGCTCCGCGTGCTCCCGGTCGGCCCGGTGCTCACGACCTTCCGCCTTTCGCTGCTCGCGCCCCTCGTCATCGGCGTCTGGCTTTGGCACGAACCGCTTTCCTCCCTCCAGCTCGGCGGTCTCGTTCTCGCGGGGATCGCCTTGGCCCTCATGTCGGCCGGCCCGGGCGCGAACTTCGCCCTGCCCGCACGGAAAATCTTCGGCCTGCTCGCCGCCATCTTCCTGCTCCAAGGCCTGAGCACCACCGCCATTCGCTCGGTTCACTATCAGGGTCTCGACGCCTACGTCCTGCCTTACATCGTCCTCGCGGGGCTCACCGCCGGCGCCCTCGGCTTTGCCTTCATCCGGCTGCGGGGCATCGTCCTCACCGCCCCTGCCGTCCGCCTCGGTCTGGGTCTCGGCCTCTACAACGCCCTCGCCCTGCCCATCGTCATGACCGCCCTCGAACACTGGCCCGGCACGATTTATTTTCCCGTCACCGGCTGCGGCGCCCTCATCCTCGACAACCTTTACGCCCATTATTTCTGGCGCGAGAAGCTCACCCCGCTCGCCATCGCCGGCGCCGTCCTCGCCGCCCTAGCGCTGGTGCTCATCATCAACTGAACTTATTTTCCGCAATTGAACTAGAAAGAATTCAAGAATCCTGGAGTCATTATCGTGGAGAACTCTTCCGCAGATTCTGCAGCTGCCAAGTGCGGCATATCCCAAAACGGTTTCTCCGTTCATAGTTCTGGTTTTTTGCGCTTTTTGCGCCTTTTCGCGGCCATTCTTCTGCGGATTTCCCAACCGTGACGCCAAAATTCTTCGATCCTTTATAGTTCAATCCTCTCCCCCATGCCCCGCCTCGCCCACATCGCCAACCTCTGGTCGCTCGTCGGCCACCCCGCGCCCGCCCGCGAGTGGACCCTCGAAAAGAAAATCAAGGCCGTCGCCGCCGCCGGTTTCGACGGCATCGCCACGCGCCTGACGCCCGCCCACCGCCACCTCGCCGAGGCCGCCGGCCTCCGTCACCTGCTCGGCTTCATCTCCTCCGGCGATCCCGCCGAATTTTCGGCGCTCATCCGCGAGCAAAAGGAAGCCGGCGCCATTTTCATCAACGTGCAGATGGACAACCACGACACCCCGCCCGCCGTCGCCACCCGGCACTGGCTCGCCCTCGTCCGCGCCGCCGAAAAAATCGGCGGAGTTGTCGTCTCGCTCGAGCTGCACCGCGATTGCTGCACCGAGACCCCGGAAAAAACCTACGAGATCGCCGAGCGTTACCACCGCGCCACCGGCGAGCTGATCAAGCTCACCTTTGATCTCTCCCACTTCGCCTGCGTGAAGCAATTGCACCCGGGCGACTACGTCAGCCGCCTCCTCGATCACCCCGACTTGGTCGCCCACTGCGAGCAGATGCACTTCCGCCCCTTCAACGGCAACCACTGCCAGGTTCCCGTCACCTATCGCGGCGCGCTCACTCCCGAGGTGAAGGACTACCTCGTCTTCGTCGCCGCCTCGCTGCGCCTCTGGAAAAAAGCCAACGCCAACCGCGACCGCACCCTCTTCGCCTGCCCCGAGATGGGCCCCTACGGCCTCGGCACCGGCCGCTCCGGCTACAACCTCACCGGCCTCCCGCCCGCTTGGACCGACGCCATCGCCCTCCGCCCCGAAATCGCCGCCGCCTGGTCCAGGGCGTGATTCGTCGAAGCCAAAGAGACGAACAAGGCCTTATGTAGGAGCCTGCTTGCAGGCGATTTCTTCTAGTCGGCGCGTGCAGGCGATCTCCCCCGCGCCGACCGACCGCATTTCGCCACGCCTGCCCCACGCACCTCCTCGAAAACGGCGCGGACCTGCGC
>JBDNFZ010000789.1:0-5411 GCA_041689555.1 Opitutaceae bacterium
CGACGACCGCTGCCGTCGTCAGCGCGAGCGTCATGCGGGTGCGCGCGAGCCATAGCGGCGAGAGCTTGGCCCGCACCCATTGAAACCGGCTCTGCGCGAGCCAAAGCAGCGGCACCGTGCCGAGGCCGAAGGCCAACATGAATTCGACGCCGCGCAGCATCGACCCGGACAGCGTCGCCAGCGCGATGAGAAAATACAGCGGCCCGCACGGCAGCAGCGGCGTCGCAAAACCCAAGGCCGCCGCCGCCTGGGTCCGCGGTCGGCCGCGCAGCCAGTTTTGCAGGCGAAAAGTGAATCGGCCGGGATAGGCCCATCTGGGAATGTGCCGCTCCCAATGGAGCGCGAGCGCGACGAAGAAAATCACCGTCACCCACGGCAACCACCGGAGCGCCGACTGTGAAATCCAAGTCAGCGGCAGACTGCCCAGTCCCCCGGCCAGTGCGCCGAGCGCCGTGTAGCTTGTCAGGCGCGTGACATGGTAGACGGTGCTCACGGTCTGAGCATCGGCCCGATCCCCGCGCACCGGCAGCAACGAACACGCCAGCGGACCGCACATGCCCGCGCAATGGAGGCTGGTCACGAGGCCGGCCACGAAGGCGGCCGATGGCGAATTGACGGCGGCGAACTCCATGGTTCAACGCCCCGTCGCCAACGGCACCTCCGCCACCCGATGTTTGGAGGCAAATGTGATCCACGCCGCCCAAACCGCGGTCTGCACGGTGAAGACCGCGACCACGATCCAGATAAGGTTACGGCCTTTCGGATTGCTGGTCTCGGTTTTCATTTCTTCACCCTCCCCACCGCGTCTTCCGCCAAGACCCGTGGATCGGGCCCGAGAAACTCGACGTCGCGCTCCAGATAAAAATGTCCGCCCACATCCGCGATCTTCACTGCGAAACCGAACGCGCCCACATAGTCCCTCCGCGGCATCTGCAACACCAACGGCTGCACGATCTCGCCCAGCGCCGGCACTTCGAGGACCGCGGTCAGCCCGTTTTGCACCAATGACGACGGCGCGCGGTTCACCGTGACGAGGTAGCGCTGCGTCTGGTTGCGCTTGTTGACCACCCGCACGAGGAACTGGTTGCGCACGTAGTCCTCGGTCACGAAATACGGCGTGCCGATGATCCGGGTGACCGCGAGGTTCGCCGGACGGATCGTCGACACCGCCCACAGCGCCACGCCGGCACCGACCGCGAGCAAAAACCCGTAAAGCGCGATGCGCGGACGAAGCCAGCGGGTCTTCTTCCCGGAAAATCCGTTCTGCGAATCGTAGCGGATCAGCCCCGTCGGCCGCCTGAGCTTCGTCATCACGTCGTCACACGCATCGATGCACGCCGTGCAGCCGACACACTCCATCTGGAGCCCTTGCTTGATGTCGATGCCCGTGGGGCAAACCTGGACACAGCGGCTGCACGCCACGCAATCACCCGCGTCCGGGGTCCCGACCTTGCCGCGTGGCTCGCCGCGTTTCACGTCGTATCCGACCACCAGGGAATTGTCGTCGATCAACGCCGATTGGATCCGGCCATACGGACAGACCACGATGCAAAGCTGTTCGCGAAACCAGGCGAAATTGAAGTAGAGCGCACCCGTCGCGACCGCAATAAAGACGAAGGCCCCCCAGTGCTCGGCCGGCGCGGCGCTCACCATGACCCACACCTCGGGCAGCGAGACGAAGTAGGCGAGCAACAGATGCGTGATCACCGCCGAGACCAGGACGTAGAGCGCGTGTTTGACCCCGACCTTGAAAATCTTGCCGGCCGACAGCGGCGCCGCGGCGAGCGCCCGGCGCTTCACCGCGTCGCCCTCGACCAGCCGCTCGATCCGGCGATAGACGTGGTCAAGAAACACCGTGTGCGGGCAGGCCCAGCCGCACCAGACCCGACCGAGTAACGCGGTGACAAAGAAGAGCGAAAAACCGAGCCCCGTGATGACAAAAAACATCAACCACAGATCCTGCGCCGCCCCCGTGATCCCGAAAAGATGGAACCGGCGTTCCGCCACGTCGAGGAACACGGCCGGGTAGCCGTCGATGGTGATCCACGGCAGCGAGAGATAGAAGGCGATCAGCGCCCACGCCGACCAGCGCCGCGCTTGGGTGAACCGGCCATGCGTGTCCGCCGGATAGAGAAACGGCCGCGAGCCGTCGTCCCGGATGGTCGTGACGGCGTCGAGGTTGGGACGTAGCGGCGGTGTGATCACAGGTTACTTCGGCAAGATCGGCGTCCATGCGGCCTGGACTTCGATGGGTTCACCCTCGGTGTGGTAGCTGAGCATGAAGGCGACGACCTCGGCCGATTTCTTCGCGCCGATCACGGGCACCCAGGCGGGCATACCCTTGGCGAGCACGCCTTTTTCCAAGGTGGCGTAAAGATCGGTCGGGTTACCTCCGTGAATCCAGAGCTTGTCCACCAGATTGGGGCCGATGCCGCCCAGCAGTTTCTCGCCGTGGCAACTCGCGCAGGTCGTGGCGAAGGTGGCACGGCCGCTTTCGACGAAAATAGCGTTGCGGCTCATGGCCCACAGGCTCGCGTTGTCGGTCGTGGGCGCGGCCGCGAGGCGTGCCGCCTCGATCTCGGCCATCGCCTGCGCGACTTCTTGCCGACCGTTCAGACCGACCCGGAACCACTCGAAATAGGCCCAATAGCAGACCCAGAAAAAAATCGCGCCAAAGAAGAGCACCAGCCACCAGTTCGGCATGCGGCGGTCGAATTCCTGAATGCCGTCAAACGAATGGGGGCGGAGGCTGTGGTCGTCAGGCGGTGGTGTCGGTGTCATGGCGGGCGGCGGGTGTGGGTATAGCGAAAGGGAGTTGTTCCGAGTGGGCCAACTGCGGCCGTTTCATCCGGATCGCGCGCCAGCTGATGCTGACGAAAATGGATACGGCGGTGATGAAAGCCACCAAGGTGAACAGGGCGGCGGAGTCTTCGAAGATGAGGCGACGGAACATAGCGGGAGGGGAGAATTCGTGACGGTTGATTCGGGAATCGTGATTGCCGGAAAAACGATCAGCGCGCGGCGGCTTTGGCCGGCGCGACAGTTTCGAATTTCCCGAGCTTCTGGAGATAGGCGATGAGGGCGATGATCTGCCGGTCGGGCGCGACCGCGGTGCCCGCGACGCGCAGGTCGTCGGCGATGGCTTTCGCCTGGGCGCCGACGTCGGCGAAGACCTCGGCCGGACTCCACGCGGGATACGGCACGCCGAGCATGCGTTGCGCCGAGATCTTGCCCGGGAGCGCGGCGGTATCGGTCGCCTTGGTCAGGAGCCAGGGATAGTTCGGCATCGTGGAACCGGCCGATACCGAGCGCGGATTCTCCATGTGCCGGTAGTGCCAGATATTCGGATATTTCTGGCCGACCCGCGCGAGATCGGGACCCGTGCGCTTCGAGCCCCATTGAAAAGGATAGTCGTAGATCGATTCCCCGAGCCGCGAGTAATCGCCGTAGCGGAGCACGTCGGGCACCAGCGTGCGGATCATCTGCGAGTGACAGTTGTGGCAACCCTCGCTCACGTAGAGGTCGCGCCCGGCCAGCTCGAGCGGCGTGTAGGGAATCTGGCGGCGGTCCTCGACGTTGGCCGCCCGATGCACGAGGACGGTCGGGATGATCTGCACCAGCCCGCCGGCCGCGACCGCGATGACAACGAGGATCGTAAACGGAGCGGTGTTGACGAGGAGGCGGTCCCACCACGAGGCCCACTTCTTGCCGCGGGATTCGAAGTGCGCGTAGGCAGCGACGACGCAGAGCATGAGCGCGACCAGGCCGGCGATGCTGAGGAAATCGTTACCGAACATCCAAGCGCACGAGAACCCGACGGCGAGGATCGAGAACGCCACGGGCGGGCTGAGAAACGTGCCGACCAGCGAGAGTTTCTCGTCGGCCCTGATTTCGCCGGCGTCGTCGAAGACCTCGATCGAGCCGTTGACCGCTTGGGCGCCGGCGACGGTTTTCCACAGATTATAAATCAGCAGGAACCAGCCGACCAAGTAGAGGCCGCCGCCGATGAGCCGCATCAACATCATCGGCCGGATCGTGGTCACCGTCTCGATGAAGTTCGAGTAGGCGAGGACGGTGCCTCCCTCGGCGGTGGCGTTGAGCATCACACCCTGGGTGATGCCGCTCGTCCACATCGCGGCGGTGTAGAGCAGGATGCCGACGAGCCCGAGCCAGAAGTGCAGATTGGCGAGCGCGAGAGAGTGCAGCGGCCGATTCCAAAGGCGCGGGAGCAGCCAGTAGATCATGCCGGCGGCCATAAAGCCGTTCCAACCGAGGGTGCCGCTGTGGACGTGGCCGACGATCCAATCCGTGTAATGCGCGAGCGCACTGACGGCCTTGATCGAGAGCAACGGCCCTTCAAAGGTCGACATGCCGTAGAACGTCACGGCCACGGCGAAGAACTTGAGCACCGGGTCGGTGCGGAGCTTGTCCCACGCTCCGCGGATCGTGAGCAGACCGTTCAACATGCCGGCCCAAGACGGAGCCCAGAGCATGAGCGAAAACGTCATGCCGAGTGTCTGGAGCCAGTCGGGCAGCGCGGTGTTCAACAGATGGTGCGGGCCGGCCCAGATGTAGACGAAGACCAGCGACCAGAAATGGATGACCGAGAGGCGATACGAATAAACCGGCCGTTCGGCCGCCTTCGGCACGAAGTAATACATGATGCCCAAGATCGGCGTGGTCAGGAAGAAGGCTACGGCGTTGTGCCCATACCACCACTGCACTAGCGCGCCCTGCACGCCGCCGAAGAGCGGGTAGCTGTGCAGCAGACCCGTCGGGATGGAGAGATGGTTGACGATGTAGAGCATCGCTACCGTGATGATCGTCGCGATGTAGAACCAAATGCCGACGTAAAGCGTAGGTTCACGGCGGCGCGCGAGGGTCCAGAAAAAATTCACCGCAAAGACCACCCAGATCAGGGTGACCGCGATGTTGATCGGCCAGATGAGCTCCGCGTATTCCTTCCCGCGGGAGAATCCGAGCGGGAGGGTGATCGCGGCCGCGACGATGATCGCCTGCCAGCCCCAGAAATGGAGTTGCGAGAGAAAATCGCTCGCCAGCCGGGCCTTCACCAGGCGCTGCGTGGAATAATAGACGCCGGCGAACATCATGTTGCCGACAAAGGCGAAAATGACGGCGTTGGTGTGCAAAGGCCGGAGTCGGCCGAAGGTGAGCCAGGGCAGGTCGAAGTTCAGCTGCCAGTAGCGGAGCTGCGCGGCGATGAGCACGCCGACCACCATGCCCACCGCGCCCCAGATGACGGAGGCGAGCAGGAACTGGCGGACGACCTTGTCGTTGAATTCGATAGTGATTTTTTGGTCGGACATGGCGTTGGAAAAAATTTGAGGCTCAGCGATTCAGGGGAGACCCGGCCTTGGGACAGCCGGCGCAAGGCGCCCGGCGACCGGTGC
>JBDNFZ010000790.1:0-2246 GCA_041689555.1 Opitutaceae bacterium
GAAATAGGTCGCCAGCAACCGCCGCAACACCGGCCGCACCGTGCGCGCCAGCGTCGGGTTTGCGTAGCCCATCCACGCCACCGGCGTCGTCGTATCGAGCGGATACCGCAGCGTCCCGCCCGCCGGCGCTTCGATTACACAGCCCGCCTCCCGCGCGATCAGCACCGTGCAGATATCGTAGGGATGACAACACAGCGTCGCCCTGGAAAACCCCAGCTTCGCATACGCCGGCGGACGCAGGTCGCCCAACATTCGATCATGCCCCACGATCAGCTCGTGGAGCTGTCCGCCGGTGCAGATATACTGGTCGTCGAAGACTAACTGCCCGCCGTTCTTCCCATGCACGCCGAGATCGCGCCAGAGCTGCTCCTCAAGTGCGCCGAGCAGGCCCTTGCCCTCGGGGAAAAACCGCGCGAGCGAGGCGAACCCGTGCTCGAAATTCTTCGCCGAAGACGGCCGCACCGTGATTTTTTCCCTCGCCCCGCTCCGCACGTCGACCGCCTCCGCGACCACTCCGCCGCCGCGCACCGCGCTCAACTGGTCCGCCCGCCATTGCTTGCTCGTCGGCAGCTCCGTCATCGTCGCGACCACGATGTCGCCGAGGTGGTTCCTCGCCCCGCGCTGCACCGCGAGCCCCGCCAGGCTCCACGCCGGGCGCTTGTCATACATAAAACTCCGCGTCCCGTCGATCGGGTCGAGGATGCACTTGAATCGCGTCCTCGCGACCGGCGTCCCCCTCGGAAACGTCGCCGGTTCCCCGTCTTCGAGTCCTTCCATCACCAACTCCACCGGCCACGCGCGCGGCCAGTGCGCCTCAAACCACGCCATGATCGCCGCCTCGCTCAGCCGGTCGACGTGATAGATCGTGTCCGCCGCCGTCACCGCCGCCACGCGCGAGAAGGTTGCCGACTGCCGCACCCGCGCCGCCACCAACGTGTCGCGGATGCTGTCCTGCAACGCGCACAGCAGCCGCCGCGCGCGCGTCATCTCCAACGGTGTCATCGGGGTGTTCATCACGATAAAATCAGAGCAGCTTCGCCCCGTCGCCCGTCTGCGCGTGCAGGACCTGCGGGATCGCGCCGAATTTTTTCCCATACGCCGTCGTGATCGCCTGCACCTCCGCTTCGCCGAAAGCCCCCTCCGTCAGCGCCATCACCGCCCCGCCGAAACCTCCGCCCGTCAGCCGCGCGCCGTAGACGTGGGCCGTCGCCGTCAGCGTATCCACCAGGAAATCCAGCTCGGCCGTGCTGTTCTCAAACAAAAACTGCGAGCTGCGGTGCGACGCTGTCAGCAGCCTTCCCACCGCCACCAAATCACCGCGCGCCAAGGCCGCCCGCGACGCCTCCACGCGCGCAATCTCGTCGACGATGTGTTGCGCGCGGCTGCCCTCCTCCGGCGTGAGCTTCGCCGTGCCCGCCTTCAGCGCCACCGGGGTTACCTCGACCAGCAGCTCCACCCCGAGCGCAGTCGCCGCCGCGAAGCACTCGCGATGCCGCGCCGCATACAGCCCGTCCACCAGCGCGTGCTTGGTGTGCGTGTTAAAGATCCAAAAATGCGCGTCCGCCGGCAACGGCACCGTCGCAAAGACCGGCCCGCGGCAATCGATGAACACGAGGCGATCTTTCTCCCCGAAGCCCGACACGCCTTGGTCGAGAATCCCGCACGGCACGCCCACGAAAAGATTCTCCGCGTGCCGGCCGATCTTCACCACTGTTTCCCGTGCCGGCCGCTCGCCCGCCATCTCCAAAAACGCGAGCGCCGAAGCCAGCTCGATCGCCGCGCTGCTGCTGAGGCCCGCGCCCGAAGGCAGATTCGACATCGCCAGATAGTCGAAGCCAGCAGGCGCCGGGAAACCGAAGACCGGCAGCGCCGCCAGCACGCCGAGCGGGTAGTTGACCCAGCTCTCCGCCCCGTCGCGCCGCGACATCTCGCCGGCCGACAACTCCACCGGTGCCCCGCGCTGGTCGCTCGCAAACCGCCGCCGCCCGTCAGGTCGCCCTGCCAGCGCGACCCAGACCCCGCGATCCAGCGCCGCGCCCAACACCGTGCCGCCGTTATAGTCCGTGTGGTTGCCGATGAATTCGAGCCGCCCCGGGGCGTAGGCGAAAATCTCGGGCAACCGGCCGTAGACGGCGCGAAATTTTTCGGCGAGTGCGGACTTCATGGTTGGCGGAGCCCCACACAACCGCCCGCCGCCCGCGCGCCGAGCGGGCACCCCGGCCTCATCGCGGCGGCCGCGCGCCTTC
>JBDNFZ010000791.1:0-2703 GCA_041689555.1 Opitutaceae bacterium
CGGCGGCGGGCGGCGCGGCGGGGGCCGGGACGACGCGCGATTCGTAGCCGGGGCGAAGGATCTCGGCGATGCCAAGGCGCTCGGCAACGGTGGGCGCCCGCGTAAACATACGCAGGAAGAGTCGGTCGATGAGCGCGTCGAGCGGTTGGTCTTCGAGCGCCATGCGCGTAAGGCCGTGGTCGTCGCTGAGGCGAGTGAGCCAGATCATCATTGTGCCGTTGGAGAGGAGCGCGGGCTGAAGGACGTTGGCGGAGACCTCGCGGATGCCGCTGCCGGCGTCGGGGCGGGCGCCGCGCCAGCCGAAGGCCTCGAGGACCTCGGCGACGGCGTGGATACGGGGGAGCATGAGGCTAGGGCGGTCGCGCTCGTTGGAGGTGGAGGCGAGCATCCAGGCGCGGGTCGCTCGGCCGAGGTCGAGGGCGTTGTCGGTGGTGCGCACGCTGTCGATGTCGAGGTTCACGGGCTCGACGACGAAGGGCTTGCCGGTGGCGGCGAAAAGGGAATCGACGAGTTGCTCGGCGGCGATTCGGCGCGGCGCGCGAGCGGCGAAGAGCGGGCCGGTCTCAGAAAGGGTGCGGTCGGCGGCGCGCTGGTAGGCGTGGGAATTCAGGATGAGCCGTGCGAGGGCCCGGGTGTCGTAGCCGGAACGCACAAGCTCGCGGGCCAGCCAGCGGAGGAGTTCGGGGTGCGACGGCTCGCTCTTCTCCCAGTCGCCGATGGTCTCGACGATACCGCGGCCCATGAACCGCTGCCAGATGCGGTTGGCCATGACCTGCGCGAAACGCTCGTTTTGCGGCGCGGTCACGAGGGCGGCGAGACGGTCGCGGGAATCGTCGGGGCGCTCGGCGAGCTCGGCGGCGGTCGCCTCGTCGCAGAACTGCGCGAAGGACCACGCGGGGGCGACCACCGTGCCCGGCGCGAGCGTGACCTCGATGAGCGGCTCACGACCGCCGAGACGAAGGTGGTCCATCACCACGCTGCTCGTGGCGGGGAGCTCGATCGATTTCTCGCCGAGCATCCCCGCCAGATGAAAAAGATCCTTCTGCTTCGCGGCGTGCGTGGGCGCGTCGTGACAACGCGCGCACTTCATTTCCACGCCGAGGAAGGCGGAGCCGACGATGATGCCCTTGGCGGCCATCGGCACGTCGTTCTGCGAGGCGACGCTGAAGCCGGCGGGCCCGCCGAAGCGCTCGCTGCCTTCTTGGCGGATGAGTTCGGTGACGAAGAGATCGAGCGGCTTGTTGTCGAGCAGCGCCTCATAAATCCACCAGCGAAACGGGCCGGTGTTGTTGAGGGTGGGGTTGATGAGATTCGGATTCTCCGCAAGCACATCGAGCCAGTAGCCCATCCAGTGATCGGCTTGGCGCGGATCGGCGAGCAGGCGGTCGATGGCGGCGGCGCGGCGCGTGGCGGCGGGCAGCGCGCGAAACGCCGCGATTTCCGCCTCCTCCGGAACGACGCCCACGGTGTCGAGCGTGACACGGCGAAGAAACGCGAGATCGTCGGCGAGCGGAGTGAGGTCGAAGCTCGCGACCTGGAACGCGGGCCATGCGGCGCCTTCCTTGATCCACGTTCTGATGCTCTCGATCTCTTTCGGCGCGAGCGGATCGCCCTTCGCCGGCATGATCTCCTCGGGGTCAGTGCTCGTTATGCGTTGTATGATCGGGCTGTCCCCGGGGTGGCCGGCGACGAACGCGGGGCCGTCGGCCATGCCGCCTTTCAACGCCTCGGCGAGCGTATCGAGGCGCAGGCCACCCTTCACCTTCGCGCCTTGGTGGCAACTGTAGCAACGCGCCTCCAGCACGGGCTTCACATCGCGGAAAAAATCAACGTCGCCCTTTTTGAGCGGCGCATATTCGGCGGAGACGCGGGCGATGCGCTCGGCGACGAAGTGGTCGATAGGGTTGAGGGCCGGGAAGCCCTGCGGGAGCAAGGGCACGGCGACAGCGGGCGTGGCGTCGAGCCATGCGGCGGCGGCTGCGCGGCGCGAGGTCCAGTAGGCGGCGGACCCGGCGCGCCGGGCGGCGCGAGCGCGGGTGTTGACGTCCGCGTAGTGGGCGCGGCGCTCGTTTTCGTAGGCGTCCCAACCGGCATCGGTGTAGGGCACGGCGCGCGCGCCCGGCGAGAGCAGCCACCAAGAGGTGCTGCCGGCGGGCGAGAAGGCGACGACCGTCTCGCCAGTCTCCGGGCGAAACGGTTTTTTGCTTTTCGGTTCTATGCCGCCGACGAGCGTCTCGAGCACAACGGTCGCGGGCCCGCCGTCGAACTCGTATTCGCACCACTCCTCGCGGTTGCCGGGTGCCGCGAAACGGAAATCCGGACCGAGGTTTAGGTAGTCGGCCTGCGGCTCGACGGGCAGCTCGCCGGAGTCGCCCACCGCGAAGGCGGCGGGCTGGGCGAACGGGGTCGCGAGGATTTTTTTGCCGTCGATGAAGAGCCTCGCCTCGCCCCGCGAGCGCAGGAGCAGCCGATGCCGGCCGGCGGGCAGGCGCACCTCGGCCGTGGCGCGCAGCAAGGTCGGCGAGACGCGGTCAGCCCGCACGCCGGTCGAGATGTATTTCTGCGGCAGCTCGACCAAGCCGAAGACGTCCTCCGCATAGGTCTCCGTGACCACCGGCTGCTCCGGCCACCCATCCTTGCCGGAGGGCTGCACGGCGGATTCGGCCAACTCAATCTTCACGCGCCCGGCGGACGCGCCCGCGA
>JBDNFZ010000792.1:0-3433 GCA_041689555.1 Opitutaceae bacterium
CCTCCACAAAAGTTACGGCGCCGGCGCCGCCCGCATCGAGGTGTTGCGCAATCTCTCCGTGGAAATCTTTCCAGGCGAACTCACCCTCTGCACCGGTCCCTCTGGCTCCGGCAAGAGCACGCTCCTCGCCGCCCTCAGCGGTCTGCTCACGCCAGACGCCGGTGCCGTCACCCTGCTTGGCGAAGATCTCCTCAATCGGACCGAGCGCGCCCGCGACGCCTTCCGCCTCGCGCACTGCGGTTTCATTTTCCAGGGCTTCAATCTCTTCCCCGCCCTCACCGCCTTCGAGCAGGTGCTCCTCCCGCTGAAATTCATGGCCGTCCCCGTCGCCGCCGCCCGCGAACGCGCACACGAAGCCCTCGCCGCCGTCGGCCTCGCCCACCGCGCGCACCTCCGGCCCACCGAGCTTTCCGGCGGCGAGAAACAGCGCACCGCCATCGCCCGCGCCCTCGCCAAGCAACCGCAGCTCCTCTTCGCCGACGAACCCACCAGTTCCCTCGATGGCGCCAACGGCCGCATCGTCATCGACCTGCTCCACCGCATCGCCCGCGAGCGCGGTGCCACCGTCCTCTGCGTCACCCACGACCCGCGCCTCCACGACCACGCCGACCGCATCATCCACCTCGAAGACGGCCGTATCCTCCGCGACTCCCGTCCCACGCACTCATGAAACCGTCCCGTCTCCACCTCGCCTTCTGTCTCGCAGCTTCTCTCGCCGTATTGTTTTTCTCCGCCGCGCTCACCAACTGCGCCGAAAAACCGCCCGCGCCCACCCCCGCATCCATCGCCTCCCCGCCCACCGGCCTCGTTTACGCCAAGGGCCGCATCGATATCGAGGGCGGCCTCATCCGCCTTGCTGCCAGCCGCGACGGCCTCGTCAAGGAGGTCGCCGTCGAGGAGGGGCAACGCGTCCGCAAGGGCGACATCCTCGCCTTCATCGACGACCAACCCGCCCGCCTCGCCCTCGCCGTGGCTCAGGCCGAACTCGCGCAAACCAGCGCCGCATTGCCCGCCCTCCAGGTCCGCCTCACCGCCGCCGAGCGCGAATCCGCCCGCCTCGAACCGCTCCTCGTCTCCGAGGCCGCCGCCCGCGCCGACGTCGACCTGGCCCGCGACCAGACCGCGCTCCTCCGCGCTGAACTTGCCGCCGCCGAGTCCGCCGTCGTCACCGCCGCCGCCCGCCTCCGCGCCGGCAAATACGAGATCGAACAACGCATCGTTCGCGCCCCGCTCGACGGCTGGATCGTCAAGCGCCAGGCCCGCCCCGGCGACGGCGTCAGCACCCTCAATGTCACCCCGCTCTTCGTCTTCGCCCCCGACGCCCCTCGCATCGTCCGCGCCGATCTTGACGAACGCTTCGTCGAAAAAGTCCGCGCCGGCCAAAACGCCGAGGTCGTCCTCGAAGCCGACGAAACCCGCGTCATCCCGGGAAAAATCCTGCGTGTCGGCCAAGTCTTCGGCGTGAAGACGCCCACCGGCGAACCCGGCGAGCGCCTCGACCAACACGTTGTCGAGTGCGTCGTCTCCGTCGAAGATCAAACTCTGCGCATCGGCCAGCGCGTGCTCGTGAGGATCAAACCATGAAACGCCGCTCCCGCATCTTCCTCCTCACGTTCGCCGCGTGCGCCACCGCCGCCGAATCCCCGCGCCCCGCGCCCACCCTCGTCGCGCCCGATCTCCGCTGGTGGGCTGGCTTCGCCGATCCGCAGCTCGACGCGCTTCTGCGCGAGACCCTCGCCGCCAACCCGGATCTGAAAATCGCCGCCGCCCGCCTCGCCGTCACTCAAGCCGCCCTCGCCGACGCGCGCTCCGAGCGCCGCCCCTCGCTCAATCTCGGGGCCTCCGCGCAACGCCGCGCCTATACGCGCCGCGAAAGCGCCGAAAATCCCACCCTCAAGAACGCGGCGACCACGCTCACCCTTGGCCCCTCCGCCTCATTTGAAATTGACCTCTGGGGCCGCCTCGCCCGCGGCGTTGAGGCCGGCTCCACCGAGGTTCTCGCCAGCGCCGAAGACGCCGCCGCCCTCCAACTTGCCCTCACCGGCGAGGTCGCCGCCGCATGGTTTGCCCTGCGCGCCAACGCCCAGGAACAGCGCCTCCTCGTCCTCCGCGCTGCCCAAGCCCGCGCCGCCCTCGTCATTCTCGTCGCCCGCCAGTCCTCCGGCTTGGCCGACGCCAACCCTGCCGAGGAACAACGCCGCACGCTCACCCTCCTCGACCGCGAGGCCTCCGCGTTGATGGAGGAGAAATCCACACTGCTCCACCGCCTCGCCGCCCTCCGCGGGCTGCACGCGGCCGACGCTCCTGCGCTCGCGATTCCACCGCTTGCCTCCGCGCCGGCGAATCCGCTGCCCGCCACCCTCACCACCGCCGTGCTCGCCCGCCGGCCCGATCTTCGCGCCGCCGCCGCCCGCCTCGCCGCCCAGCAAGCCCGCGTTGGCGAGGCCCGCGCCGCCGCCCTTCCTTCGCTCGCGCTCTCCGCCGAAGGTCTCTTCACCGGCGAGAGTCTCCGTGAGTTGCTGCGCACCGGCTCGCTCGGCGGCTTCGTCGCCGCGCAGATCGCCGCGCCTCTTTTCGACGGCGGCCGCCGCGCCGCCCGCACGGAATCCGCCCGCGCCAAACTCACTGTCGCCGCCGAGACCTACGCCGCCATCGTCGTGCAGGTTTTCCAAGAAACCGCCGACGCCCTCGCCCGCGTCGAGGCCGCGCGGGCCGAAGGGGCCGCCGCCGAGGCCGCCCTCCGCTCCGCCCACCGTCTCGCCGACCTCGCCGAGTCCCGACGGGCCGCCGGTCTCACCGACCGCCTCACACCGCTCTCCGCGGAAGCCGAGATGCTCACGGCCGCGACCGATCTCGTCCGCGCCCGCCTCGGGGAGGTTCACGCCCTTGTCGTCCTCGCCAAAACTCTCGGCGGCGATTGGCCCGCCCCCGCGTCCTTGATCGCCTCCATCCCATGATCGCCCTCTCGGTCATCCTGATCTCACTCGTCGTCCTCGTCGCTTGGGACGTAAGCGATTACAACCCGCATGAACCGTAACCCAACGATGAAACGACCTCTCCGCCTCTATTGCACCGCGCTCACCGCCGTTTTGGTCGGGCCCTCGATCACTCTCGCCCAGCCACGCATCTCGGTCGTCCAGACGCCTCGGCCCCGCCAATCCACCCCGCGCGCTCGCATCAGGACCAAACCCGTCGCGACTCCGCGCTCGCCGTCACGATGAGTCTTGCTTTTAACCACTCGACTTTCGATCCGGTCACGATGCCCCTCGCGCTCCATTTAGCTTCGTCCCCCGCCTCCCATTCCCCGGCCCGGCGCTGGCTCGGCACGCGCCCCTACTGGCTCTGCCAACTGATCGGCTGGGGCGGTATATCGGCCCACGGCAGTGTCAAAGTCGTCCGCGGTGTAATGAAGCGGTAATCGCGTGGTGAGCGA
>JBDNFZ010000793.1:0-2592 GCA_041689555.1 Opitutaceae bacterium
CTCGGCTGGATGTTCTTCCTCAAAATCTTCGACGACCGCGAAAAGGAGATGGAAGTCCTCCGCGACACTTACAAGTCGCCTCTCCCGGAGAACCTCCGCTGGTGCAACTGGGCCACCGACGCCGAAGGCATCACCGGTGATGCGCTGCTCGACTTTGCCAACAACAACCTCCTGCCAAAATTGAAGGTCCTCTCCGGCAGTGGCGACATCGTCGTGCTCATCAAGTCCGCCTTCGACGGGGCCAACAACTACATGAAGAACGGCACGTTGATGCGCCAAGTGATCAACAAGATCAACGGCATCGACTTCAACGCCTCCGATGATCGCCACATGTTCGGCGACATCTACGAAAAGCTCCTCAAAGATCTCCAGTCCGCCGGCAACGCGGGCGAATTCTACACCCCGCGCGCCGTCACCCAGTTCATCGTCGATCAGGTCAACCCCCGCCTCGGCGAAACCCTCCTCGACCCCGCCTGCGGCACCGGCGGTTTCCTCGTCTGCGCCATCGAGCACCTGCGCAAACAGGCCAAGACCGAGGCCGACGAACGCACCCTCCAGGACTGCTTCTCCGGCATCGAGAAAAAGCACCTCCCGCACGTCCTGTGCATGACCAATCTCCTCCTGCACGGCATCGACGTCCCCTCCAACGTCCGCCACGACAACACCCTCGCCCGTCCCCTTCGCGACTGGGGCCCGAAAGAGCGCGTCGATGTCATCGTCACCAACCCGCCCTTCGGCGGCATGGAGGAGGACGGCATCGAGTCCAACTACCCCGCCGAGTTCCGCACTCGCGAGACCGCCGATCTCTTCCTCGTGCTCCTCATGAAAATATTGAAGCCCGGTGGCCGCGCCGGACTCGTGCTGCCCGACGGCACCCTCTTCGGCGAAGGCGTCAAAACCCGCATCAAGGAAGCCCTCCTCACCGAGTGCAACCTGCACACCATCGTCCGCCTGCCCAACGGCGTCTTCAATCCCTACACCGGCATCCGCACCAACCTCCTCTTCTTCACCAAAGGCGCGCCCACCACCGCCGTCTGGTATTACGAGCACCCCTATCCCGCCGGCGCCAAGAGCTACAACAAGGGCAAACCCATCCGCATCGAGGAATTTGAGGTGGAGAAAGCCTGGTGGGGCACCGAAGCCGACGGCTTCGCCGCCCGCGTGGAAAACGAGCGCGCTTGGCGCGTGCCCATCGCCCAGATCAAGGCGGGCAACTTCAACCTCGACCTCAAGAACCCGCACAACCCCGATACCGGCCCCGGCGACGTGGACCACCTCCTGCCCGAATACGAAAAGCTCCTCGCCCAGATCGCCACCACCCGCGGCCAGTTGAAGGCCCAGCTCATGGAGGCCCTGTCGCGATGAAAAAGAAACCCGCCGCCAAAAAGGTTTCCGCCACGGCCACTGCGAAAGCCAAGCCCGACGCGCTCACCCCGCTCGTCGCCGAGGTCCGCAACCTCATCCAGTCCGCCCGTCGCGGCGTGGCCTCGGTCGTCGATACGTTTCAAGTGATGACGAACTTCGAGATCGGCCGCCGCATCGTCGAACATGAGCAGAAGGGCGCGAAGCGGGCCGGATACGGCGATTTGCTGGTGCGCTCGTTGGCCGCCCGCTTGACCGATGAATTTGGGCGCGGTTTCTCGAAGCGGAACTTGGACTACATGCGGCGGTTCTTCTTGGACTACTCGGATCGCCTGCCGCGAATTGTGCAGAAGCCTTCTGCACAATTGGCCGCAGGTGAGATTTTCCAGTCGCCGACTGCCAAATTGGCGTCTTCCGCAATTGCCCAGCCGCCTGCCGGGCAATTCAAAAACCCCTTTACCCTGAGCTGGTCCCACTACGTCGAACTCCTCGCCGTCAAAAACCCCGACGAGCGCAGCTTCTACGAAATCGAAGCCACCAACTCCGGCTGGTCACTCCCGGAACTCCGCCGCCAGAAAGCCACCTCCCTCTACCACCGCCTCGCCCTCAGCCGCGACAAGGCCGGCGTGAAACGCCTCGCCGCCAGAGGCCAGATCATCACGAAGCCCGAAGACGCATTGAAGGAGCCCTATGTGTTGGAGTTCCTCGGGCTGGACGAGAAAACCGACTACTCCGAATCCGATCTCGAGTCCGCCATCATCACCCATCTGGAAAAGTTCCTCCTGGAGCTGGGCAAAGGCTTTCTCTTCGAGGCCCGTCAGAAGCGGTTCACCTTCGACGGCGACCACTACTTTCTCGATCTCGTCTTTTACAACCGCCTCTTGCGCTGCTACCTCGTCATCGACCTGAAGCTCGAAAAGCTCACCCATCAGGACCTCGGGCAGATGCAGATGTATGTGAACTACTACGACCGTCACGTGAAGCTGGCGGAGGAGAATCCCACCATCGGCCTGCTGCTCTGCCGCGAGAAAAACGACGCCGTGGTCAAACTCACGCTCCCAAAGGACGCCAACATCCACGCCAAGGAATACCAACTCTACCTGCCCTCGAAGGAGTTGCTCCAAGCCAAGCTCCTCGAATGGACGCGCGAAGCCGAGGCCAAGACATGACGCTGGAAACCTTCTTTGAAAAGTTCGCCCTCTTCGCCGACGCGCCCGATGCGGTGGCGAA
>JBDNFZ010000794.1:0-1321 GCA_041689555.1 Opitutaceae bacterium
CAACGCACGAATCTCCTCCAAATGTGCTTCCTCCAACGTTCGACCTTGGACCACGATACTTGCCATCGCGCACTGCGGTAGCACATTCCCGCACCAGAACCCAGCCTGAACTTTAGAAAAATTCGCCCGCGGCCTTTCGCTACGCCTTACAACGCCAACGACTGCCCGCCTGAGTAGTTACTAGAAGCCAACAAACGAGACTCCCAAAGAGATCGTGCAGACCAGCAGGATAAGGAGAGTGAGTTTCCAACGAAAGGGGAGTTGGTTCACGGCAATGGAGTGGTTTTCAAAAAAGGTTTCGGTCGAGGACGAGTCCGATTACGGGGCCTAAAGAAAGGGAAAAAGCTCCGGCGGTCGATTGATTCTCACAAGAATTTTGGGGAGCTTAGATTCATGGTTTTCGCAATGGGACGCTGCGACGATAGTCCGAGTAGGTCACGTTCACTTCGGCGTCGAGGGACCTGAGCCAGAAGGCGCGGCCGCGCAACCGTGTGCGAACGGAACTCAAAAGACTCGGCCGGTCGTCGACGGGCAACGTGTAGGCCATCGTCGTTTGCATGAATTCGATTCGCACGCCGACCGTGGGCGAAAAAGCGCCGGTGCTTTCGACGGTAAAGGACTCGATCACGCCGGTCGGCTTGTGCCAAACGAGGATGGCGCGGAGGAAGAGCGCGGTTCTGTCGCTCGGGTCCCCGGCCTTTAGCTTGGCTTGGTAGGTTGATCGCTCAGGAGTTTCGGCCGCCAAGACCATGGATTCGGTATCGATCTGACGGGCGATGCGGGGTGCGGTGCCGCCACGGGATTGCCTCGCGAATCCCTCTCGGTAGGATATGATTTCCTCGGGCTTGGCCAGTCGCCCATTTTGGGCGACTAAATTCCAACGGCGAAACTCGGGTTGGCCGGCGTCATAGCGCTCAACAAGGTCTTTGCTCTCGGACAAGGTGTGTTGGGTGAAGGACCAACCGGGAGGACCTTCCGTGCGAAAGGACTCCAAGGCTTTGACGACCGTTCGCGTGGGCTCCGCGACCAGGGGGGCCCACGCAAAGGCCGAGAAAAAAAGAAGGGCGGGCATCGACACCAAAACAAGATGCGGGGGAACAAGTTCGAGCATCAAGGTGAAACCGATTCTCTGACGAAATTGCTGCTGAATATACCTAAGAATCGCACCGATACTCCGAAGGGGGTGTGAGACAAATTTCTTCTGAATCCGAAATGGCGCTTGTTTTCATGGGCAGTATAACTAGGATAATAGTTATTACCATAAACCCACCCGAGAAACACCATCTTCTGGAGCAAATCGCCGCCATCACCGCCATGGAAC
>JBDNFZ010000795.1:0-2335 GCA_041689555.1 Opitutaceae bacterium
CGCGCCGGCGGGCGAACCGGCACTCGGTCCGCCGGCCTTCCCGCACCGCATGTCGGCGATGGACAACCCCGCAGCCCCCATCAGCCATCACTGGCTCGACTCCACGCATATTTCCTTCGGCGTGCTGACGGCCGGGGTCGCCCGAAAGACGTGGCAGATCGAAGGATCGTATTTCAACGGACGCGAACCGGACGAGGATCGCCTGGGCATCGATCTGAGTCCGCTCGATTCGTATTCGGGTCGCTTCACGTGGAATCCCGACGAATCGCTCAGCGCGCAGATTTCCCACGGGTATCTGAAAACGCCGGAGGAGTTACACCCCGAAGAGCATCTGCGGCGGACGAGCGCATCGGTAATTCACCTCATGAAATTGTCCGGGAAAACTCATATCGCGACCACCGTCGCGTGGGGGCGAAACGACCACGGCCACGGAGCGACCGACGCGTTCTTGATCGAGCCGAGCTATATGGCGGAAAAATTTTCGATCTTCGGTCGCGCGGAATACGTCGAGAAGCGGGGTGAAGAATTGAACCTGTTGCCTGATGACCGGAAGATGCCGGTGAAGCAGGTCACGCTCGGTGCCACGCACGAACTTGTCCACGGCAAGCCGTGGCAACTCGCGCTCGGCGGCTCCGTGACGTATTCGTTTATGCCCCGCGACCTCGACGCCGTGTATGGACGGCGGCCGATCGGGTTTTGGCTTTTCCTTCGCCTCCGTCCGGGGGCGATGAAGCACTAACTCGCGAGCCCACCAGGCCCGCAAAACCCGGAGAAAAAAGAAACGTCCCGCGAAAACTACGAAGATTGCATCGAAGCCTGCCACCGATGCATGGAAGCCTGCGAACACTGAGCGACCGCGTGCCTGCGCGGGGAAGCGTCAAAATGATGGTCCGCTGCATCGAGCTGGACCGGAGTTGCGCCGACCTCTTCTCGTTCGCTCTGAGCGAGATGGCCCGCAGCTCGCAGTTCGCCGAACGCGTCCGCCGGCTTTGCGCCGAAGTCTGCGACGCGTGCGGCGAGGAGTGCGCGAAGCATAAGATGGATCATTGCCAGGAGTGCGCCGAGGCGTGCCGCACATGCGCCGAGGCGTGCCGCACATGCGCCGAAGCCTGCCGCGAAATGGCGGGGGCAGGTTCGTCGCCTTCCGCCGCTACGGACCTCCCGCTGCATCCCTCACGCGCTTGAAACAAACCACCGCGCCCGGTCGCACTTGAAGACCGGGCGTGCCGGTGGAGAGAAGACCGACAGTTCCTGTTCGAGCATCTACAATGTCGCCGCGACAACAAAGCATACGAGGTCGGTGGAGCAGTTTTTCGACCGGGATTTCGCGGAGATCCGACATGGTGCGCGCGACGACGCTTCAGCGGCGCGCCGAGGGCGGCCTTGCGACCGCGCTGTTGGAGGAAAAGGAAGGCATCGACGACCTTGCCACCCGACAGCGATGCGAAGCCCGGCGCACGGACATCAAACTGCCGTGGTGGTTTACGGTCGAGGCGCCGGTGGGGAGCTACAATCCCGACTGGGCGATCGTGAAGGAAGTGCCGGGCGATGCGCCGCGACTTTACCTCGTGCGCGAGACGAAGGGGACGCTGCGCTTTGAGGACCTCGACGAGCGGGAGCGGGATAAAATAAAGGCGGGACGAAGCATTTTTCCGCGCTGGGATTGCCGGCGGTGGGCTACGCGTGGACGGATGCGGCGGGGAAGGTGTGACGGAAGCAGACGCGGTCGGGGTCGGGAATCTGCCGGGAGTTCGATGCGGATTTTAGGTTCCCCGCTGTTTCGGACGGGATTGAATCTCTGCCCGGGCGACACGGAAAAACGGATTTAACCGCCGATAAATTTCGCCAACCGGCGAATTTAGAAAAGGCGGCTCCGGCTCATCACCTGCGCAGATAGAGAGTGATATCAGCGGCCCTTGATTTTTATACTTTGGGTGAATTGAGGTAGAGCCGGGTCCTCTGGGCCCGGTTGGAGGTGATCCGCCGACCAAACCCGTCGGGCCCAGATCACATAAGCCCGTATCCCCACGCCGTAGGAGCCTGCTTGCAGGCGATTTTCAAACCGTCCGCGTTCGGCCTCGCCACCATCCTAACCATCGCCTGCAAGCAGGCTCTGGAGTTTGGCCCTGACTAGACGCCTACCGTTAGAAGCGAGAAGATCCATTTTTTGGTCGCATTTTTTTATTGGAAAAGCATCTAGTTATATATCTAGATGTCAAGTATGGGTTATCCAACCAAGGTCCAGCTCATCTAGCGCAAAGACAGCCAGCAGTTCTATATCAACTTCCCCGCACCCATCGCCCAAGCGATGGACTTCACCAAGGGCGAGGTCGTC
>JBDNFZ010000796.1:0-3816 GCA_041689555.1 Opitutaceae bacterium
CCGGCGTGCGCTACCCCAAAGCATTTCTCTTCACCACCGCGCGCAACGCCGCCCTCGATCTCTTCCGCCGCCGCCGCGCCGCCCCGCTCCACACCGTCGCCACCGACGCCGAACTCACCCTCCTCGACGAGCAGCCGGGCCCCGCCGAGCAAGGCGAGCAAGCCTACCGCCTCGAAGTTTTGGCCGACGCCGTGCGCGCCCTCCCCGACCGCTGCCGCGAGGTCATCATGCTGCGCTACCTCGACGGCCTCGCCTACAAAGAGATCGCCGCCCAACTCGATATCTCCCCCGAGACTGTAAAAGTTCATCTGGCAAAAGGCATGCGCCGCTGCGCCGAATTTTTCACCGCGCGCGGATTATTGGATGCCAACCCGGCGTCTCCGATTGTGGCCGGCCTCGCTGAGGCCGGTTCCACTGGTGCCAAGGCTTTGGCGGCCGCGGATTGACCGTGGTGAGCTTGGGCAACCGCAGACTACGCGGAGGGAGCGGATAAAGGCGGGGGCCAAACTTACTGCGGCAGAGGGATGCCTCACTTGGCGCCACTGACTATTTTTTGTCGGCGATAACCCAGAAACGCCGCGGCTGCGTCTCAATGCGCCTCTACTGAGCACTGGCTTCGGTCCTACTCGGCCATCCCGTGCCCCTTCACCCGTATGCCCCTAGCTTTAAACCATCCCAATATCGACAAAGTCACCCGGCCGCTGATGCCCGCCGCCGGCATCAGAAATGACTCGATGATTGGTCTATCGGGCGGCGGGATCGTCCTGTTTCTGCTCCCACCGGAGCTCCGCGCTAAGGAAGTGTCTGCATGAGCCCGGGCGCAGTGCCTCCAACGCTTTCCCCTGCCATGTCGTCTCAAACCCAAGCCCTCTCGGGAGTGCGGGTGATCGAGATGGGGCAACTGATTGCAGGTCCTTTTGTCGGCAAAACCTTGGGCGACTTCGGTGCCGATATTATCAAGATCGAGCCTCCTCTCAACGGCGATCCCCTCCGCCAGTGGCGCCTGCTCAAGGGCGGCACGTCCTTGTGGTGGCAGGTGCAGTCACGCAACAAACAGTCGCTCGCACTTGATGTGCGGACCGCTGAAGGTCAGGAAATCGCCCGCCGACTCATCGGCGAATGCGACGTGCTGATTGAGAATTTTCGCCCCGGCACGATGGAAAAGTGGGGGCTCGGTTGGGAAGCCCTGCAGAAGATCAATCCGGGCTTAATCATGTTACGGATATCCGGTTATGGTCAGACCGGACCCTACCGCGATCTTCCGAGCTTCGGAGCCATCGGGGAAGCCATGGGCGGCCTGCGCCACCTCACCGGCATGCCTGGACAGATTCCCGTGCGCTGCGGCATCTCCATCGGTGATACGCTGGCCGCTTTTCACGGCACCATTGGTGTGCTGCTGGCCTTGCACCACCGCAAGGTGAACGGCGGCGCCGGTCAGGTGATCGACGTCGCCCTGCACGAGTCGGTCTTCAACACGATGGAAAGCATGCTGCCCGAATACAGCGCGTGTGGCGAAGTGCGTTCGCCCGCCGGCAGCGCCTTGCCCGGGATCGCCCCCTCCAATGCTTATCGTTGTCTGGACGGGGTAGTGCTGATTGCCGGAAACGGTGATACGATATTTTCCCGCCTGATGACCGTGATCGACCGTGAAGATCTCGGCCGTCGTCCCGATCTTGCCAGCAACCAAGGGCGGGTGAAAGCGGTCGCCGAACTCGATCAGGCCATCGGTAGTTGGACGGAGCAACGGCCGGTCGCCGACGTTCTCGCGCAGATGGGCGCGGCCGGTGTGCCAGCCGGAAAAATCTACAACATCAAGGACATCGCGCAGGATCCGCACTACCGAGCGCGCGATATGATTCTCCCCCAACGCACACGCCAGGGATTCGACGTGGAGGTGCCGGGCATTGTGCCCAAGCTCCTGTCGACCCCGGGCGCGATCCGTTCCCCGGCACCCATGCTCGGCGAGCACACCTCCGCCATTCTTCACAAACTCGGTTTCACCGAGGAACAGCAAGCGGAGCTCAAAGCCAAAGGAGTCATCGCATGAGGACGTGGTCGGGCTTGGAAAAGCACATCCACGTGCAAGAGGTGGCGCTGCGCGACGGGTTGCAAAGCGAGGCTGGCTTTGTGCCCACGGAGAAGAAAATCGAACTGGTCGACCGACTCTCGGCCACCGGGCTCAAAAAAATTGAAGTCAGTTCGTTTGTTTCGCCCCGCGCGGTCCCTCAACTTGCCGACGCGGAGATGGTTTTCCAAGGGATCACCCATTTCCCCGGTGTTATCTACGCGGCGCTGGTGCCCAACGTCCGCGGGATGGAACGCGCCATCGTCGCGCGAGCCGATGAAGTGAACCTCGTGATGTCTGCGAGCGAACGCCACAATCGTGCAAACCTGCGCATGTCGTGCGAAACCTCGTTCCAAGTCATCAAGGAAGCCGCAGCTCTGGCCGCCACGGCCAAACTGCGGGTCACCACTTCGCTTTCATGCAGTTTCGGTTGCCCGTTCGACGGCGAGATTCCAGCCGCCGCAGTCACACTGTGGTGTCGGCGCCTCGTCGAAGAGGCGGGCATCCGTTCGATCAGCCTGTGCGACACGACCGGTATGGCCTATCCGGCGCTCGTCCAGAATCTGGTCGGGCAAGTCCGCCAATCCTGCCCGGAGGCCAGCCTCGCCCTGCATTTTCACAACACGCGGGGGCTCGGCCTCGCCAACGTCTTCGCCGGTCTCGATGCCGGCGTAATTCAGTTCGACGCGGCCTTGGCCGGAATCGGCGGATGCCCGTATGCGCCCGGGGCTACCGGCAACATTTGCTCGGAAGACCTGATCCACGCGCTGGAGCTTTCCGGCTACCGGTGCGGTATCGATCTGGATGCGTTGATCGGGACGGCCAAATGCTTGGAGCAGCTCCTCGGTCACGCCACCCCGGGACAGGTAATGAAGGCGGGCCGGCGCCTGGCCTCGCTCCGTGGAACGATCGTGCCGTCCGAACGCATTCCAGACGGCACCAGGTAACTATTCCGCACCGCGAAACCATGCGCCAGCCGGAACGCGGCGCACCGCACGCCTCACGGGTTCGCATTTGCGCAACGGACGCCGCCGTCGTCACAGCGTGGCGAAAAACTCCCGCCTCTCGTTTCCGCCGGGTCGAACCCCATCTCGGCTCACTTCTGTTCCCGGTAAACCACCTGCCCGTCCACACCATGCAAGCGAAGTTCAAGACTCGCGCCGGTGGCCGTGGGCGTGACGACGCCGGAGAGGAAGCCGCCCTGACCGGTGCGCAGGAAGCGGTGCTCGGGTCTCAGCGTTTTCTCCTCCCAACCGCCGGCATGGTCCGCACTCGTCGGGCCGACGCTCCATTCATTGACTGACGTCGCGGGGTCCACCGAAACATACTGCCAGTGCCGATCTCCGGTGATCACCGTCAGATTAGGATAACGTCCCAACATCTCGCGGACCTCTTTCCCTTCTACTGCGAAGCCGGCGTTGGCGTAGTTGTCATCCTTGTTGCTCCGGTCCGGGCCGACCACGGGCACGGTGGTGATGATCAGCCGGAAAGTGGCGGTGGAAGCCGCCAGCGTGTCGCCGAGCCACTTGATCTGCTCTCGGCCCCAGAGAGTCGGAGCAGACGTCCGCTTTTCTGCCCAATCCGGCGTGCGAAAATCCCGCCCTTCCATAAGCCACACCTGCAGATCGCGCCCCCAGCGAAACGTCCGGTTGGCCTTCTCCGGCAATCCCGTTTGCTCCCGGAACAATCGCACTCCTTCCGCGTAGGTCAGCTCGCCGCTCCGCGTCGCGGGTCCGCAGTCGTTCGCCAGG
>JBDNFZ010000797.1:0-3366 GCA_041689555.1 Opitutaceae bacterium
CGAGATCGAGACCCGCATCAGCCAGTTCGAGATGGCCTACCGCATGCAACGCAGCGTCCCCGATTTGATGGACCTCGCCGGCGAGTCCGCCGCCACGCTCGAAAGCTACGGCGCCGACGTCAACGAGCCCGGCTCCTTCGCGCGCAACTGTCTCCTCGCCCGTCGCCTCGCCGAACGCGGCGTGCGCTTCGTCCAGCTTTACCACCGCGACTGGGACCACCACGGCGGCCTCCAGGAACACCTCCCGCGCCTCGCCACCGACGTCGACCAGGCCAGCGCCGCGCTCGTGAGGGACCTCAAACAACGCGGCCTCCTCGACGAGACGCTCGTGATCTGGGGCGGCGAGTTCGGCCGCACGCCCTACGCGCAAGGCGACGCCAGCCGCGACAAATTCGGCCGCGACCACCACGGCCGCGCCTTCTCGATCTGGATGGCCGGCGGCGGCATCAAGGGCGGCATCACCCACGGCGCCACAGATGATTTCGGATTCAACGTCGTCGAAAATCCCGTCCACATCCACGACCTCCAGGCGACGATCCTGCACTGCCTCGGCATCGACCACACCCGCCTGACCTTCAAATTCCAAGGCCGCCAATACCGCCTCACCGACGTCCACGGCGAAGTCGTCAAAGCCATCCTCGCCTAAGTAGGGCGGACTTCAGTCCGCCTTTCCCCGCCCCCGCTTCTCCCCATGCCCCTCCCCGCGCTCCGCCTCGCTCTCCTTCTCCTCATCACTGCCACCGCCACCGCCCTCGCCGCGGCCCCGGCCAACCCGTTCTTCGCGATGGACAACATCGCCCGCGGCGGCCCCGACGTCGCCCCCGCCATGCTCAAGGCACTCGGCTACGACGGCTACGGCGGCCGCGTGCCCGACGAGACCATGGCCCCTGCGATGGCCGCGAAAGGCCTGAAATTTTTCACCGGCTACCACGTCCTCGACCTCGCCGCCGACGCAGCCTCGCCCAATCCCGCGCTCCGCGCCTGGCTCGCCGCGATGCGCGACCACGACACCGTGCTCTGGCTCGCGATCAACAAAGTCACCCGCGCCGGCGGCTCCGCCTACGCCGTCTCCTCGCCCGAGGCCGATGATTTCGTCGCCGCCCAAGTCCGCGCCATCGCCGACGTCGCCCATGCCCGCGGCGTCCGCGTCGCCCTTTACCCGCACACGGCTTTCTGGCTCGCCCGAGTCGACGACGCCCTGCGCCTCGCCGAAAAAATCAACCGCACCGATGTCGGCGTCACCTTCAACCTCTGCCACTGGCTGAAGGTCGAGGGTGCCGAGCGCGACCCCGTGCCCGTGCTCCGCGCCGCGCTCCCGCGCCTGATGTTCGTCACGATCAGCGGCGCCGACACCGGCGACACGCGCACTTTCGGTTGGGACCGCCTGATCCAGCCCCTCGACTCCGGCACCTACGACCTCGCGAGTTTCGTGCGCCGACTCCGCGCCGTGGGCTACACCGGCCCCGTCGGCTTCCAAGGCTACAACATCAAGCTCGACCCCCGCACTGCCCTCACCCGCAGCATCACCGCTTGGCGGAAGTTCACCGCAACCCCGTAGGAGCAAATTTATTTGCGATCCACGCCCACGCGCAAGAGCCCGCGCCGCGATCCACGCCCAAGTGCAAAATCCCGCGCCCAAGCCCCCCGATCCTCGCAAATAAATTTGCTCCTACGCCTGTCCCGTTCGCTCAGAAAAACAACCACCCCACCCGCCATCGCTTCCACCCTGATCCCGTATTTTTAGCCACAAAGAACACAAAGATAGCCCTTCCTCCGTCCAAGCCTCCCGCGCGCCTGTAGGCGCACTGCCCTCTCCGCCGCAGCCAGCGCCCCTTTGTGTTTTTGTGGCCAACACTCCCCTCCGAATTTCTTTCGAGTCTTTTATTCGCCAACTCCTCGCCCTCCGTTCGACTGCCTTTCAACTTTCTATCAACCCCGAAATCCCATGCGCGCCCTCCGCTTATTTCTCACCGCCCTCGCCGTCTCGCTTGCCTTCGCCCGCGCCGAATCCGCCGCGCTACCGGCCAAGGAAAATTTCCACCTCTTCCTCCTCGTGGGCCAATCCAACATGGCCGGCCGTGGCCCCGTGACCGATGCGGACAAGGTCCCCCATCCCCGCGTGCTCATGCTCAACCGAACCGGCGGGTGGGTCCCCGCCGCCGATCCGCTCCACTTCGACAAACCCGCCGCCGGCGTCGGTCTCGGCCGCTCGTTTGCCGATGCCGTCGCCGCCGCCACCCCCGGCGTCACCATCGGCCTGATTCCGTGCGCCGTCGGCGGCTCGCCCATCGATGCGTGGCAGCCCGGCTATTTTTATCAACCTACCCAAAGCCATCCGTGGGACGACGCGCTGCGCCGCGCGAAGCTCGCCCTTCCGGCCGGCACGCTCAAAGGCATCCTTTGGCACCAGGGCGAATCGGACTCCAACCGCGAACTCGCCGCCGGCCACGAGGCCAAGCTCCACGCCCTCATCGCCCGCATGCGCGCCGAGCTCAAAGCGCCCGACGCCCCCTTCGTCGTCGGCCAGCTCGGCCGCTTCGCCGGCAGCCAATGGAACGAATTCAAAACCGAGGTGGACCGCGCGCACCGCGAACTTCCGACCAAGGTCGCGCACACCGCCTTCGTCAGCTCCGAAGGTCTCGCCGACAAAGGCGACAAGACCCATTTCGATTCCGCATCCTACCGCGAATTCGGCAAACGCTACGCCGAGGCCTACCTCAAGCTCGCAACCCCGGCCCGCTGATCGAGTCCCGGTCACGCATCCGGCTCCGCCGTCAACCAAGCGGGACGGCTTAGCCGCTCTCACGCAGAAGATCGCCCGCGAATCACGCGAAAGAAGGCGAATAGCACAGGTGAGACACGCCTTCATCTCCTCCATCCCTGAGTTCAGTCTTCGGTGATCGTTTCGTTTGACCGGTCTTAATTCGCGTTCTTTCGCGTGATTCGCGGGCAACTGCATCGTCTGAGGTTCAAAGCAGGTTATCGGACCTAGGCGAAATTTCGCGACTTCATCATCAGCGCCCCTTGCTTCGGTCCACGCCGAACTCCACTCTACTTGGCACCCCACCCGACAAACGCGTTTCTTGCGCCGCGCACCCGCCACCCACGCCCGTTCCTTTTTTCCCCGACTCCAACCCAAACCAACCAACTACCTCGCTCATGCCCACCGCTTATCCTCTTGGCCGACCCCTGATCCCGACGCTCGTTGCTTCGTTGGCACTCGTAGCCTCGCCGCTCCTCGCCCAGATCGCGCCGTCCTCCGCTGCCAGCTCCGCTAACTCCCCCGAAGTCGTCGAACTCTCCCCTTTCGAGGTCAAAGGCACCAGTGAAGACAGGTGGACCGCCACCAACACCCTCCTCGGCAAC
>JBDNFZ010000798.1:0-5007 GCA_041689555.1 Opitutaceae bacterium
CGCCGTCCTCGGCTTGGTCGGCAAACAAATCGCCCTCAAACTTTCCACCGCTTGGGGTGGCCTCGCCAAGCACAAGCCCCTGTTGTCGGAAGTCTTGACGTGGAAAATGTCAACTCCGCCGAAGTTGAACTCCGTGCCGTCCGCTCTCCTCGCCGCCGCGCCTCCCTCGCCAGACTCGGCCGGATTCGCACCCGCTTTTGCGTGAAATTACGCGCCAACTTCGGCGTTCGGGTTAACGCGGGCAAGCTCAGCGTGTCTGCACCGCGTCGCGGATGCCCTTGAGCAATACCGGATCGGTCGCGATGCCGACGACTCCGTTTACGACGAATTGGATGCCGATGCAAAGAATCAGAAAGCCCATCACCTTGGAGAGCGCGTTCATGCCGTTCATCCCAATCACGCTCACCACCCGCTCGGAGAGTCGGAGGGTGACATACGTGATCACGGCCACGACCAAGATACCCAGAATGATCGCGACATAGTCGAGCCAGTGCGTCGCGAGCGAGGTGAAGCCGATCGTCACCGCAATGGCACCGGGTCCGCTCAGCATCGGCATGGCCAAGGGAGAAAACGAGACGTCGCGCTTGGCCCGGGCCGCCTGCTGGGCGGCGTCGTCGGCGAAGACCTCGCGCGGGGCCGCCATCAGCATCGTCGAACCGATCCCCGCCACCAGCAGGCCGCCGGCGATCCGGAGCCCGGGAATCGAGATGCCGAAGAAGCCCATGATAAACGTGCCGCCGACCAGAAAGCTCACCAGAATCGCGACCATGTAGACGCAGGCCATCCGCAACTGTTGCAGCCGACGTTCCCGCGAATCTCCCTCGGTGATGGCGAGAAACGTGGGAGCCGAAGCCAGCGGGTTGATGAGGGGCAGGAGCGCGATGATCGTGCCGAGGATGAGTTCCCAAAAATGGCTGACGTTCTGCATGCCCCCGGTGTGGGGCGAAACTGAGTCCCGCGCAACGTCGGTTGATCGCCCTCTCTAGCGTCGGCGCGCGGCGTCTTACCAAGTGTCGATCGGGCCCTTGGGCACGGGGATCGACTCGCGGGAAAAAACAGCCGCCTCGGTAGGGTCGCGCATGAACGACGCCACCATCGGTCCCGGCGCATACTTGGGCAGGGCCTCGCCCTGCTCGTCGCAAAACGGCGCGCGCCAAGCGATGTAGTCCGCGAGGGCCGCTTCGAAATCGGCGCGCGAGGTGATGGTGACGATGCGCTGCTTGAACAGTTTTGCCGGCCCGAAACGCTTCGCATACCAAGGCGCGACCTTGCGAAACAGCCGCGCGCCGTGCTCCTCGCCGTAGAACTGGAGGTAGCGCTCGAAATGCCGGCGCAACACCCGGATGCGCTCGGCAAACGTCGGTTCCGGCAGCAACTTTCCCGTGCGCAGCAGGTGTATGGTGCGGCGAAAAATCCACGGATCATAGAACGCGCCGCGCCCGATGCTCACCCCGGCGCAGCCGGTCTCGTTAAACATGTGCCGCGCGGCCTCGGGCGTGGTGACATCGCCGTTGCCGATTACGGGAATGGACTTCACGGCCGCCACGACGCTGCGGATGCCCGCGAGATTGACCGTGCCGGCGAAGCCCTGTTCGCGCGTGCGCCCGTGGACGAAGATCGCCGCGACGCCCACGTCCTCGAGGGTGCGGGCGAGGTCGGGCGCGGTTAGATTGTCGTCGTCCCAGCCCAGCCGCATCTTGGCGGTGACGGGGATTTTCACGGCCGCGATCATGCCGCGCACGAGGGCGGCGGTCTTGCCGAGTTCGGTCATCATGGCCGAACCGCCGCCGATGTTGACGACTTTCTTCACCGGGCAACCCATGTTGATGTCGACGGATTGGGCGCCGAGCGCCTCGCACATCACGGCGGCGTCGCGCATCTCCTCGGGCACGCTGCCGAAAAGCTGGATGGCCAGCGGGCGATCCTCGGGCGAGGAAGCGACGAGCTGGAGGGCGACGCGATTTTGCTCGAGGAGCGACCGGGCGTTGACGAGATCGGTGGTCGCCCAGCCGAGCCCGCCCAGTTCGCGCACGGTGACGCGCATGGGCAGGTTGGTGTAGCCCGCGAGCGGCGAGAGAAAGAGATTCGAAGAAAGCTCGTGGGGCCCGATACGCATGAGAAAGGGCAGCCAAGCACCCGAACCCGGATACGGCAACCTCGGGCCACTTGTAACCTATTGGGTTACATACGGATTTTTTCGGTTGGTTTGGGTGTTGCCGGGGCCGGAGTCGGCGAGGCCGGCGCGCCTCCGGCATCAGCGAGGCCGTCGGCAACGGAAGGAACCCATCCGAGCCGAAAATTCCCTACAGGGCGGGGTTGCGTCCGGCGCGGGTTTCGCTGAGCCAATGGAGCATACGCAGGGTGAGTTCGGCGTCGGGCAGGCGGCTCTTCACTTTTAGAAAATCGTTGAGTCGCTGCCGCGGGACACCGAGGTAGCGGGCGAGTTGGATCTTGGCCCCCCGACGTTTCAATTCCTGACGCAAGAGCTTCGCGCAGACGTTCCACATCGGCGTTTCCGCACCGGGTCGCCGGGTCTTGTAAGCGGCCTGCCGCCGCGGACGAAGCGCCACCCGCGCGCGACGCCATCCCGTCTCTGCCGCGACTAAAAGCGCTTCACTTAACTCCATCAAGATTTTGAGCCGGGGGTGCAGGGGAGCGACATCCATGATCTAAAACTTATAACCTATTAGGTTACAAGTCGAGGCGAGAGAACGTGTGGGGAGTGAGGAGGGTGGGAGTGGCCCAGAGGGTTAGCGGGGGGCGGCGACGGCGGTCTTCATGCGCCGCAGGGCATCGGTCAGGGTCGCGCGGGTGCAGCCGAAATTCAGCCGGACGTAGTGGCCGGCGGGTGCGCCGAAGTAGGCGCCGTCGCTGAGGCCGACGCCGTGTTGCTCAAAATGGGCGATCGGATCGGCGAGGCCGAGGGCGGAAACGTTCAGCCATGCCAGATAGGTCGCCTCGATCGGCGCCTCGACGCGGACGCCGGGCAACTCGCGGGCGACTAAGTCGAGGATTAGGTCACGGTTGCCGCGCAGATAGGCGAGCAGCGCCAGACGCCACGGCTCGGCGTGCCGATACGCGGCTTCGCAGGCGACGTAGCCGAGATTGTTGACCTCGGCGACGATGCCGGCCGTCGCGCGGACGAAACGCGCCCGAAGGGCAGCGTCGCCGATGATGGCGAACGAAGTGCCGAGACCGGGGATATTGTAGGTTTTGCTCGGAGCCATGAGCGTGACCGTGCGTGCGGCGATCTCGGGCGAAAGGGCGGCGGCGGGAAAATGTCGCAACGCAGGATCGAGAATCAGGTCGCAATGGATCTCGTCGGAGCAGAGCACGAGTTGATGGCGCACGCAGAAATCCGCGAGCCGGGTGAGTTCGTCCCGGTGCCACACCCGGGCGAGCGGATTGTGGGGATTGCAAAGGTAGAACAGCTTCGTGCGCGGCGTGACCGCGCGCTCCAAGGCATCCCAGTCAATGGCCCACGCACCGTCGCTGAGGACGAAGGGAACGCGGATCGAAACGCGCGTGGAGTTTTTTGGTGCCGTCATGAACGGCGGATAGATCGGGATCAGCGTCAGCACTTCGTCGCCGGGTGCGGCAAAGGCCTGAGCGGTGACGTTGAGGCCAACCACGAGCCCGGGGAGCCAGACGATCCACGCCGGCTCGATGGTCCAGCCGTAGTTCCGGGCTAGAGCCTCGACGACGGCGTCGGTCGTCGATTTCACCGGTCGCGCGTAACCGAAAACCCCGTGATCCACCCGCTCGTGGAGTGCGGAGAGGATGGCGGGCGCGCACTTGAAATCCATGTCCGCGACCCACATTGGCAAGATGTCGCGGCCGGCATACTTTTGCCATTTTTGCGAGTCGGTGCCGGCGAGGGCCACGGGAGTGTCGAAATCGAAAGTCATCGTCGGAGCTGATCACGGTTGGCGAGGCACCGTGCGGGAGCGACGAAAATTCCCAGGTGCGACGTCACACTCCGCGCCTAATCTACCCGGCACCGCAGGCGCTGAAAAACCAACTCGCGCAGGCAGCGGCACTTGGCCGCGGCACCGGATCGGCATCGTCAATGCAAGAGAGGCGGCGAATCCAAATTCCCACTCACAACCAAAAAAAGCATGACCATGAGACTCGTCCACTACTCCTATCCCGTCGCTTATCGCGGCTTCGCGCCGCTCGCGGCCCGCTTCAACCGTTCCCCTTGGTCCGGCCTCGAAACCGAGATCGACCGCCTCTTCACCGCCGCGCAGGGCGAGGCCGGCGGCGCCGCGCCCCCGGGCCGCTTCCCCGTCGATGTCTATGAGGACAAGGCCAACACCTACGTCCGCGCCGAACTGCCCGGCGTGGACCGCAAGGCGATCAACGTCGAGGTCGTCGAGGGCAACCTGACCCTCTCTGCCGAGCGCAAGACCCCCGCCGCCGAAGGCCGGGCCGAGACCTCGATCTCGCTCCGTCGCTCGCTCCAACTGGGCGAGAAGGTCCAGGCCGACCGGATCACCGCCGCGTATGAAAACGGTGTGCTGACCGTCACGTTGCCGAAACCCGAAGAGGCCCGGCCGAAGAAAATCACGGTCACGGTGAGCTGAACGTCGCCGTAGCCAAAACTCACAAAAAGGAATCATCACCATGTCACTATCCGCCTCCCCCATGCCCTCGTCCCCACTGCCTTCGCCTGATGCCCCCGGCCACGCGGCTGCGACAGGCCCGGCCATCAAGCCCGCCTTTGCTCTGAGCGAATCGGCCGACGCATTTCACGTCGAGGTCGCGTTGCCCGGCGTAAACAAAGACGGCCTTGAGCTCCTCGCCGAAAACGGGAAAATCCGCATCATAGGCCGCCGCGCGTGGCGGAAACCCGCCGATTGGACCTCGCTGTATCGCGAGACCTCCGACGACGGGTTCGAGCTCGTGCTGACTCACGACCGGCACGTCGACACCGGCCGGATCACAGCGGAATTGCGCGACGGCCTGCTCCGGGTCGCGCTGCCGAAGGCGGAGGAACTTAAGCCG
>JBDNFZ010000799.1:0-2175 GCA_041689555.1 Opitutaceae bacterium
ATCAGCGCCAAGTTCATCGAGAAAGGCGGCGCCGATCTCATCATCATCTACAACAGCGGCCGTTTCCGCATGATGGGCCACGGCTCCACCGCCGGCATGATGGCCTACGGCGACGCCAACGCCATCGCCATGGAGATCGGCGAATACGAGGTGCTCCCCGTCGTCGAGGATGTCCCCGTCATCTGCGGCGTCCACGCCACCGACCCGCGCCGCCGCATGTGGCACTGGCTCGGGCAGGTAAAGGAAATGGGCTTCTCCGGCGTGAACAATTTTCCCACGCACACCATCGTCGACGGCCACTTCCGGCAGGTCCTCGAAGAGACCGGTATGTCCGTGAAAAAGGAATACGAGATGATCGCCCTCGCCCGTAAGATGGACCTGTTCTCCATCGTTTACGTTGGCTCGCCCGAGGAAGCCATCGAGATGGCGAAAGCCGGCGCCGACGCGATCATCGCGCACGTGGGCACCACCGTCGGTGGCAGTATCGGCGTGACCAACGCGCTCGTAAGTTGGGACCACACCATCAAGCGCACGCAGGACATCATCGACGCCGCCACCACGATCCGGAAGGACATCTTCTTCCTCTGTCACGGCGGCCCGATCAACACCCCCGCAGACGCCGATCGCGTCATTTCCGCCACCACCTGCGACGGCTTCGTCGGCGCCAGCAGCCTCGAACGTATGGGCGTCGAGGAATCTCTTACCAACCTCACGCGCAAATTCAAAGCGCTGAAACGCCGCCAACCTTGATCTCGTAGGGGCGTCGCTTGTCGACGCCCTCGGGTGGTTCGGTTCCTCAACTCCCAACCCTCAACTCTCACCTGCGCGTTGCGCCCCTCCCATGCCCCCCGACCGCCGCTTCGTCCAAATCGCCGACGCCCTCCTAGAGCCCAACGCCTGGACCAACAACGAATGGCTCTGCCGCCCCGACCTCGTCGCCGCCGAGAAACTCCTCCTCGTGCGCGCCAACATGGACCCGCTGCACTGCTACCCGTTTCACTATCATCCGCACCGCGAGGAGATCATCTACGTGATCACCGGCCGCGCCGAGCAATGGGTCGGCAACGAGCACCGCATCCTCGGCCCCGGCGAGATGGCCCACATCCCCGCCGGCACGATTCACGCCACTTACAATCCCCACGCCGAGCCCCTCGTCTTTCTCGCGATCCTCTCCCCCGCGAAACTCCCCGACGACCTCGCCGCCGTCACCGACCCGCAGGACGTCTCCGCCCGAGAACCTTGGGCCGGCCTCCGCAAAAACCTCACCCCCTGCCGCACCCGCTCCTGAGTTCGTAGTCCCGCCTTCAGGCGGAATCCGGTTCGCTGCCTTTCAGCTTTCCGTGTATTCCGGGTGTTCCGTGGGCAACAAAATCCCCTTTCCCAAAAATGAAACGCCTCCTCGCTTTCGTCCTCCTCCTTGCGCTTTCCGTCTCCGCGTCCTTCTGTCCCCGCGCACTCGCCGCCGACGACGCTGAATCTCAACCCCTCCGTGTCTTCATCCGCTCCGGCCCCAAGACCCACGGGCCCGGCGCGCACGACCACCCGCGCTTCCTCGCCGAGTGGGTCCCGCTCCTCAACGCCCGCGGCGCCGTCGCCTCCGGCGGCAACACGTTTCCCACCGCCGCGCAACTCGCCGCCACCGACGTCCTCGTCCTCCACGCGCCCAACGCCGGCGACATCACCGGTCCAGACCGCACCCACCTCGAAGCCTACCTCGCCCGCGGCGGCGGACTCGTCGTGATCCACGCCGCCGCCGTCTCGAAAGACACCGATTGGTATAAATCCATCATCGGCGGTTCGTGGCGCCACGGCACCACCAAGTGGCTCGAGGCTCCCATGCACCTCTATTTCGCCGACCGCTCGCATCCGATCACCCGCGACGCTTCCAACTGGCAGATGGACGACGAGATTTACTACGACATGGACCTCTCGCCCGACGCCCACGTCCTCGCCACCGCTTTCACCCCCAAGGCCATCGATACCGGCGGCAAAGGTAACCGCGAAGCCCAGGCCCGCGCCGCCGAAGCCGTCGCGAAAAAGAAGGGCGTCAACATCTACGATCACCAGCCGCAGATGTGGACCTACGAGCGCACGATGCCCGGCGCCGCGAAGCCCTACCGTGCCTTTGTCTCGATCCCAGGTCACCTCTTCGAAAACTTCAACCGCGCCAACTAC
>JBDNFZ010000800.1:0-2425 GCA_041689555.1 Opitutaceae bacterium
GATGAACTTGATCGGTTTTGTAGATCTTTACGAAAATAGGATACGACTCACTCTTTTGCGTATCTGAGCTGTAAAGAATTCCGGCAAGATTGTAGGCGATGGGATTGGGTTGCGCGGTTGCCACGGTAACTGGTGCTGTTCCTGTGGCAACAAACAGGAGCAACAAAAAGATGAGCGACTTTGAAGGTAGGGGCCTCATCTCCAATGGTGTGCGCGTAGAGTTTGAAAGAGCCAAGACTCAACCCTCATTTTAAAGCAGTTCCGTATATGCCGGGTTGTGCAGGAGCCGGCTTGTCAACCCGTCAGCATCTTCACTAATTGTGTGACTGCCACGTTCGCCAGCCGCAGGCATACAAAGGCCTGTGGGAAAATAGACTTTCTTGGGTAACATCGGGGGCTTCGGGATCGGGTGGTTTTACCGGATACACTTCTGCCACCGGGCCCGGAGGTCCCGGTGCTACCTTTTCCGGAGTAGATCAGAAATGGGGGCGGTTGGAATCATGCCTGTAGTCGGGGATGTTTTGGCTGTAGGCCCGACCGCGGGTCGGGCTTTGGTCCGGTTCGGAAACCGACCAACGGTCGGTCCTACAGAAAACCGGTGAGGCCGATGGTTTTCGGGCGTTGGAATCAGGCCGTTAGTAAGGGGATGTTTTGGCTGTAGGCCCGACCGCGGGTCGGGCTTTGATCAGGTTCGGAAACCGACCAACGGTCGGTTCTACAGAAAACCGGTGAGGCCGATGGTTTTAGGGCGCTGGAATCATGAATGGAGTCGGGGAGGTTCTGGCTGTAGGCCCGAACGCGGGTCGGGCTTCGATTAGGTTTGGAAACGGACCAACGGTCGGTTCTACAGGAAATCGAGGACGAATCGGCCGGCGCGTTTAGGCGGCGGAGAAGACGGTGCGGAGGATCGTGACGGACTCGGCGAGGTCTTCGGCGGTGGCGGTGAGCGGGGGGAGAAGGCGCACTACGTTGCCGCCGGCCATCGGGGCGAGCAGGCCATGTTCGCGGAGGGCGGCGACCACCGGCGCGGGGTCGCCGGTGAGTTGCAGGCCGACGAGATAGCCCAGACCGCGCACGGCGGTGAGTTTTTGCGGGAAGTCGGCGACGAGTTGGCGGAGGGCGTCGTGCCACGGCTCGCTGCGCGCGCGGACGACGGCGAGGAGGTCTTCGCTCTCGATCACGTCGAGGACCGCGAGGGCGGCGGCGCAGGCGAGCGGGGTGCCGCCAAACGTGGTGCCGTGGTTGCCGGGTTTGAAGAGCTCGGCGTGTGGGTCGCGCACCCATATCGCGCCGATGGGGAAGCCGCCGCCGAGGCCCTTGGCCATGCCGATGGCGTCGGGGGTGACGCCGGCGTAATCGAGGGCGAAGAATTTCCCGGTGCGGCCGATGCCCGATTGCACCTCGTCGAGGAGGAGGAGGAGGTTGTGCCGGTCGCAGAGGGCGCGGAGGCCGTGGAGGAACCCGGGCGTGCAGACGTGGATGCCGCCCTCGCCCTGGATCGTCTCGACGAAGATCGCGGCGGTGGTGTCGTCGATGAGGGCCTCGAAGGAGGCGAGGTCATTGAGGACGCCGAAGACGAAGCCGGGGACGAGCGGGGCGAAGCCTTTTTGGATTTTCTCCTGCGGGGTGGCGCTCATGCCGCCGTAGGTGCGGCCGTGGAAGGCGCTCTTCGCGCATATGACTTTGAAGCATTTGCCCTCGGCGCCGCTCTTGGCGACGCCGTGGAGGCGGGAGAGTTTGATGAGGGCTTCGTTGGCCTCGGCGCCGCTGTTGCAGAAAAACACGCGGCCGGGGCCGGCGTAGCGGACGAGGCGGCGGGCGAGCTGGCCCTGCTGCGGGTTGCGGAAGAGGTTGCTGACGTGGATGAGTTCGCCGGCTTGGGCGCGGACGGCCTCGACCCAGCGCGGGTGGCAGTGGCCGAGGGCGTTGACGGCGATGCCGGTGGTGAAATCGAGAAAGCGGCGGCCGGTGTCATCCCACACGTAGGCCCCGGCGCCGCGCACGAGGGTGAGCGCGGAGCGGTTGTAGTTTTTTAGGACGTAGGCGTCGTAGAGGGCGGCGGTGTCGGGGAGCGAAGCGGAAGCGGGCATGGGAGATGGGGGATGGGAGATCGGAGATCGTAGATGAGGGATCGGAGATGGGAGATTGGAGATCGTAGATGGAAGATGGGAGATGGGAGTTGTTTAACCGCGAATGGATGCGAAGGGACGCGAATTGGGGAGGAGAAATTTTAACCACGGATGGACACGGATGGACACGGATGGATACGGATACGGAGCGGAGGATTCGGAGGATTGCCACGAAGAGGCACGAAAAGTCTCGGGGGCTGCGGCGGAGAATGCGTGGCGCCTATAGGCGCGCGGGGGATGTGGGACGGAGAAGAAAATGATTCTTACGCTTCTTTGTGGCCAACCTCGGGGCTGCC
>JBDNFZ010000801.1:0-2198 GCA_041689555.1 Opitutaceae bacterium
CATTCTTCCTCCCCTCCCCCATCACTTCCGATTCTTCCGTGTATTCCGTGTGTTCCGTGGATCCTACTCCGTTCCTGATTTCCTGAGTTCCACATTCTCCCTTCCCCTTCCAACCCCGACCCCGCCCGCTTTCGGGCTCTACCGCATTTCCGCCCGCCGCCCCAACCCCGCCCGTGGCCACGCCCAAGCCCTCGCCGCCCAAAGAAAGACGCCGACCTGAAAAAAATCGTCACGCCCATCGCCGAGAAGCGCACCGCCGCCGAAAAACGAATCGCGGCCGAAATGATCGCCGTCCCAGGCAAACCCACCGACATCGGTGGTTACTATCAGCCGGACGACGCCAAAGCCTCCGCCGCGCTCCGCCCCAGCAAGACGACGCTCAACGACATCCTCGCGACCCTCAGACCGGGGACAGGCAACCGCTAATCAGCGCCAATCAGCGCTCATTTGAAGATACTGGATCGCTCCTTCATCCCTGGTTCTTGATGAGCGTTCATTAGCGCAGATTGGCGGTCGGGAATTCCGTTCCGAACCCAAGCTTGACTCGGTTCCCAATTTGGGAACCTTGATTTCTCAGACATGCGCGTCATCTCGCGGAAGACTCTGAAGAATTTCTGGGAGAAGCACGCCGACTCCGAGCAGCCGCTCAAAGCCTGGTTCTACGAAACGAAGCACGCCGACTGGAAATCTTTTACCGACATCAAAGCCCGCTATCGCTCTGCCGATCTTCTGCCCGGCAACCGCGTCGTCTTCAACATCAAGGGCAACACCTACCGCCTCATCGTCCGCATCCATTTCAATACCGGCATCGCCTTCATCCGCTTCATTGGCACTCACGCCGCCTACGACAAAATCGACGCCACCTCCGCCTGAGCCCCTTCTCCATTATGAAAGCCAAAGTCCTCAAAACCGATCGCGACTACCAAGCGGCCCTCGCCTACGTCGAGCGCCTGATGGACCAACCCTCGCCCGACGAGGCCGAACTCGATCTCTGGTCGTTGCTGGTGGAAAACTACGAAGAAACCAATTTCCCCATCGCCACGCCCGACCCCGTCGAAGCGATCCGCTTTCGACTGGATCAAGCCGGCCTGCAAACCGCCGACCTGCTCCCCTACCTTCAAAGCAAGAGCAAGATTTCCGAGATCATGAACCGGAAGCGACCGCTCAGCTTGGCCATGATTCGCGCTCTGCACGACGGCCTGAAAATCCCGGCCGCCGTTCTCGTGCAAGAATCAGCTGCGCCAACGAACCAAAAGCGCCCGACCAATCTCCGGCGTAAGACTCACCGTCGAAACCGGCCCGTCGCCGCCTGAGGCGGGGCTTGTCGGCCCGCCATGGGAGCCTTGCCCTCCGGCCCAAACGATCAGTCCCACCCTCATGCCACCAACCGCCGTCATCCGCACTCGCATGGATCCGCGGCGCAAAGCGCGGGCCGAGAAAATCCTGAGCAGGCTCGGCGTGAGCCCCACCCTGGCCATCACCATGCTTTACGCGCAAATCGATTTGCGTAAGGCCATCCCCTTCCCGCTTCACCTTGACGATACCCGCTCCGTGGCGGCACCTATCGAACACGTGGCCCACGTTTGGGATCAACTCGATCACGAGGACTACTCCCACCTCGCCAGGTCGTGAACCCGAAACCCGGCGAGATATACCTCGTGGACTCGGATATGGTGGCGAAGGTGCGCCCGGCCGTGGTGGTTTCCCGGGCCGACCCAGACAGCCCGCGCGCCCGATCCATCCTCGTGCCGCTGACGACCGAAACCCGTGGGTCGAACTACGAGGTCTCCCTCGGCAAGCCCCGATTTCTCAACAAGGATTCGTGGGCCAACGTCCAAGGCATCCGCACGTCCACGTGATTGCCACCGCCGGTGTGTTCGCCGCCGATGGCACCTTTCCCCTCGCCCCGCCTGGCGGCTGGCAGGAGCTGCGCGACCTCTGGCGGCACACCCTCCTCCGCCGCCTCCGGACCGCCGGCGCGCTGGCCGACTGGCAGATCGCCCGACTGAAGGAATGGCGCCACAGCGGGTTCACCCTCGACGCCGGCGAAGCCCCCCTTGCGGCCGACGATGCCGCCGGCCGCCGCCGCCTCGCCGAATATCTCCTCCGTGCGCCGTTCTCCGTCGAAAAAATCACCTACCACGCCGACACCAGCAGTGTCCTCTACCGCTCCGAACGCCACTGGCGCACCAAACGCA
>JBDNFZ010000802.1:0-8242 GCA_041689555.1 Opitutaceae bacterium
ACGGCGGCGAGGTGGACGTTGCCGGAGCCCATGTATTCGGTGACGCGCAGGGTGAGCACGGGGACTTTGCCCGCGCCGATGACCGCCGCGAGTCCGTAGTCGAACCACGAGAGGAGAAACGTCTGGAAAAACGCCACCGCGAGCAGCGGGCGTGCGAGCGGAAACACGACGCGCCGCAAAACCTCCCGCTTCCCGGCGCCAAGCGTGCGGGCGAGATCTTCGAGCGCGGCGACGTGCGGGTTCCAAAATCCGACGAGCACGATGACGGCGTAGGCGTAACCAAAGATGAACTGCGCCGCGATCACCCCGGCGGCCGAGCCGATCAAGCCGAGCCGGATGAAAAAATACAGCAGGCACGTGCCGAGGATGACGGGCGAAAGCGCAAACGGCGCATGCATCGCCA
Organism: Opitutaceae bacterium; assembly: GCA_041689555.1. GTDB lineage: Bacteria > Verrucomicrobiota > Verrucomicrobiia > Opitutales > Opitutaceae > Tous-C4FEB. Next base: position 404 of record JBDNFZ010000802.1, read on the forward strand.
ACACCCACCAGCCGCGGTGGCGGTGATAGGCGAAGATACGGCTCGCGACTCCGGCCGCGGTCGTCGCGAGCGTGGCGACGAGCAGCGCGATTCCGACGGAGGTCAAGAAACTCGTTATGAGGCCGTCATTGCCCGCGAGCGCGCGTTGCCACGTCGCCAGCGTGAGTGCCGGGGGCAGCAATGCGGGAAACGCCCAGTCGCGCGCGAGGGAGAGCAACGCGAGGTATGCGACGGGCAGCCAGCAGAGGACGATCAACGCGGCGGCGCCCGCGCGGCGCCGCCACGAGACCGGGGCGGTGTCGCCAAGCTCAGGCGACATGGGCCGGGGGTTGTTTGCGGAAGGCGATCCAGACGAGGGTGAGCACGATCGCCGCGTAGATGACCGCGATCAGAAACGCCTCGGGCCGCTGGTGCAGGTCGAAGAGCGCGAATTTCCGCCGGGCGAGGATCGAGATCATCTCGGGCCGCTGCGCGCCGAGGAGCAGTGGAATCTCGTAGGCGCCGAACACGCCGGCGAAGAGCAGGCTGAGCGACGGCGCCGCGCGGCGCAGAAGCAGGGGGAGCGTCACGCGCCGGAGCACGGCGAGGCGGTTGGCGCCGAGGGTGCGGGCGAGCGCGGCGAATTCGTCGATGCGCTCGGTGGCGTGGAACCGCGCGAAAAGCAGCATGAGCAGCGGCACCGCGAGGGCGGTGTGCGCGATGACGATGCCGAGACCGTAGCGATCAAAGATGAGCGCGGGGAATTCCTGCGGCGAAGCGATCCAGCCGAATTGCCATGCGAGGCGGCCGAGCACGCCCGCGCCGCCGAGAAATTGAAAACCGATCAGCGCCGCGACTACGCCCGGAAGCGCGAGCGGCACGAAGAGCGCGGTCGCGCCGAGTCCGCGGCCGAGCGCGCGGCGCAGCGCGAGCGAAAGACCGAGGGCGAGCGTGGTTGCGAGCGCGACGGTGACAGCAGCGACCGCCTGGCTGAACCCGAGCGCGCGGGTGACATCGCTCGTGCGGAGCAATTTCGCCCAGTGTTCGCCGGTGAAGCCGTTCGCCAGCGCGCCCACGAGGCCGAGGCTGTAGGCCAGCGCGTAGCCGAGGCCGAGCAGCGGCGGCACCACGGCGAGGCCGGCAAAGAGCCCGAGCCGCAGGCGGCGGCTCGCCGGCTCAGCGAAGGAGCTGCGTGCGGAAATCCTCATAAAGACGGATCATGTATTGCGCGGCGGGCTCGGGCAGACCTTTTCCTTCTAGTTCGCTGCGGGAAGGCGAGCGGCTGCCGGGGCGCGCGGCGGAGAATTTTTCCCGCCACTCGTCGGGCAGGCGTTTCACGTCGAGCACGGTGCCGTCGCCCCAGACGGCGGGCTTCTGCTTTTCCCACTGCGCTTCGGGCGAGATGAGAAAATTGCACACGACCATCGCGCCGGCGAGATGGGGCGAGCGCGCGACGATGCCCATGTAGTGCGAATTTTTAATCATGCCGCCGTCGAAGACGTAGGCGCGCGCGGCGGCGGGGAAAAGGCCCTGCGCGACTTTGTTGTCCACCTCGCCGTCGTTCATGCTGAAGGTGAAATCGATCTCGCCGCTGGCGAACAACTGGTGCTGCTGCGTCACGCTGTTGGGAAACGTGCGGCCCTCGCGCCAGAGATACGGCTGGATGGATTTCAAGTAGGCCCAGAGTTCGCCGCCGTAGCGCGCGTATTTGGCCTCGTCGAACGGCCCGGCCAGGACGGCGCGGTCGCCAGTGATTTCGTAAAGGAGGGATTTGAGAAAACTCATGCCGGTGAAGCTGCTGTCGAAGGTAAAGCGCCCCGGATGCGCCCGCACCCACGCGGCGAGCGCCGCGCGCGTGCGGGGCGGCGAGGGCACGCGTTCCTCGTGGTAGATGGCGAGCAACTGCGCGCCGCCCCACGGACATTCCATGCCGTCGACCGGTTGCTGGAAATCCACGCCGATGAACGGGCTCGCGAAATCGACGTAGCGGGCATTGGGCAGGCGATCGGTGAACGGGCCGTAGAGCGCCTTGAGCTGGCGGAGCTGGTAAAACGTCTCGCCGTTGATCCACATCAGGTCGATCTCGCTCGCGGCTTTGCGGGCCTCGATCTCGGTCATGAGCATGGAGACGAGTTCGCCGCCTTGGCCGGGCAGGAGCCGCAGCGTGACGCCGTGGCGCGCGAGCAGCGCGGGCGCGACGTAATCCCGCATGTAGGCGTTGATGAACGGATCGCCCTGCCACATCGCGAGGTTCACGGTCTGGCCGCGCGCCTGCGCCTCGATCTGCTCCCAGGTCAGGGTCGCGAAGTCGGCCGGCGGGGTCGGCGCGGCGCGGCGGCAGGAGGAGCTCCCGAGGGCGAACGCGCCGAGGACGGAGAGCAGAGCACGACGAAAGAAAGGCGAAGGCGGCATGGATTTGGGGGTATGGCCAGGAACGTTAACGCGCGGAAATACGGAAGCGAACCGGTTCCTTGGTAAGCAGGAGGCCGGCACCGAAGAAGATTTATCGGTGTCGCGAGTGTTTCCCGGGCCGCCGGGCTAACGCGTTACGGTGGGAGCGGAATGTGCGTTGGCGTTCGCCGGCCACGTGCTGCGCGGCGCGCGACCGGCGTAGAGTTTTCCAACCATAGCGACAATGCCCCAGCCGGCGCGCATGATGCCGGAGAGATTGCCGGAAATTTTAGATTCGCCAGCGACGCGCGGGTGAAAACACACCGGCACCTCGGCGATGCGCAGGCCTTGTTCCACGGCGCGCACCTGCATCTCGACGTTCCAACCGAAACCGCGGTCGGCGAGTTCGAGGCGCTCGAACGCGCTGCGGCGGATCGCGCGCAGCGACGCCATGTCGTGAAAGCGGCGGCCCCAACCGAGGCCGATGAGCGCACAACAGAGCGCGTTGCCGAAACGCTGGGTCGGCGTGAGCCGGTGGCGCGACGCCGCGAGTGAAACCCGCTCGCCCAGCACGAGGTCGGCTCCGTGGTTGATCACGGCTTGGAACGCGGCCTGTTCGCCATCGTCCAGCCGGTCGCTGCCGTCGGCGGAGCTGAATATGATCCACTCGACGGCCGGCGGCAGATCGAGCGTGCCCATCCAGGCGGCGGCACCGTAGCCGCGGTGCGGTTCGCGGAGCACTTCGGCTCCGGCGGCGCGGGCGCGGGCGGTGGTGCCGTCGGTGCTGCCGTTGTCCACCACGCGCACGAGGCCCGCGCCGCGACCCCGCCAATAGGTGACGGTGCCGGCGACGCACGCGACTTCGTTCAGCGCAGGGATGACAACGACGGTGCGGGAAAGAAAGTTTCCCGCGACGGAGGGCGGAGAGGCAACGGGGCTCATCGTCAGATGAGACGGCGCGGTCGGTTGCTTATTCCGCTGCGGACGGAATAAATGCCCGTGCGCCCACTCTCATCGGCATATGATCCTGCGACGTCTCTGGATATTTCTCACCCTCACGCTCGCGCTGACTGCGACCGCGCGAGTATTTGCCACCCCGATGTTCGACCACACTCATATCGCCCTCGACCGCCTGCTGAAACAGCACGTCGCCGACGGCTGGGTTAACTACACCGCGCTCAAAGCCGCGCCGCAGCCGCTCAACGCCTATCTCGACACGCTCGCGGCGGTGGCGGAGGCAGACTTCAAAGCGTGGCCGGAGAAAACGCGCCTCGCATTTCTCATCAACCTCTACAACGCCGCCACGCTGAAGCTCATCGTTGATCATTACCCGGTCGCGAGCATTAAAAAGATCGGCGGACTGTTCAATTTCGGCGGGCTCGGCGACGGGCCTTGGGCGCAAAAAGTCGTGCGTCTCTTCGGCCGGGTGACAACCCTCGACCACGTGGAGCACGGGATCATCCGCAAAGAATATGCCGAGGCGCGGGTGCATTTCGCGCTCGTGTGCGCGGCGGTCGGCTGCCCACCGCTGCGGGCCGAGGCGTGGACCGGCGAAAAGTTGGAGTCGCAACTACAGGAACAAGGCCGGATTTTTCTAGGGCAGGCGGTAAATAACCGCGTCGAGCTAAAAACAAACACGCTCTATCTCTCGCCCATCTTCAAGTGGTTCGCGGGCGACTTTGAGACTGCGGCGGGCTCGGTGGAGAAATTTGTGACGCCGTTTTTCCCCGAGACCGCACGCGGCGCGCTCGCGGCGGGAGGATTCAAGATCCGCTACACCGACTACGACTGGTCGCTGAACGACGCGGCGAAAAAATAATTCCGCTCCGATCATGAAAAAGAAATCCGGCTGGGGAAAGTGGCTGGCGTTAGCGGCTTTGGGCGCCGCAGTGGCCGCGACCCTTTACTTCTTCGATGTGCGGACGGTCTTGCGCGAAGGACTCGACGCCATCGGCCGGCTCGGTCCGTGGGGTCCGGTGCTGTTTATCGCGGCCTACATCGTGGCGACCGTGTTCTTTCTGCCCGGATCGGTGCTCACGCTCGGAGCGGGCGCGGTCTTCGGCATAGGACTGGGCTCGGTTTATGTTTCCATCGCCTCGACGCTCGGGGCCACGGCGGCGTTTTTGGTCGGCCGCTATCTGGCCCGCGATTGGGTCGCAAAAAAGATCGAGGGCAACGCGGCCTTTGCGGCCATCGATCGCGCCGTCGCCGAAGAGGGCTGGAAAATCGTCGGGCTCACGCGGCTCTCGCCGGCGTTTCCGTTTTCGCTGCTGAACTACGCCTTTGGCGTCACGCGCGTCAGCCTGCGCGACTACGTGCTCGCCTCGTGGATCGGCATGATGCCGGGCACGGTGATGTATGTCTACGTGGGCTCGCTCGCGCGCGCCGCCGGCGACCGCTCGCGCACGCCGGGCGAGTGGGCGCTCTACGGCGTCGGCCTCTTGGCGACGATCGCTGTCACGGTTTTTATCACCCGTCTCGCGAAGCGCGCGCTGGCGAAACGGACCCGATCCACGGCCTCCGCGGCAAATCCATGAACGCTTCCGAGCCGCTGCAACCGTGGGACGTCCACAACCGGAAACTCCACGCCAACGTCCACCCCGCCGATTGGAAAAATCCGGAGCCTGCCCCGCGCTATAATCTCGTTGTGATCGGCGGCGGCACGGCGGGCCTCGTGACGGCGGCCGGCGCGGCCGGACTTGGGGCAAAAGTCGCGCTGATCGAGCGTCATCTGCTGGGCGGCGACTGTCTGAATGTCGGCTGCGTGCCCTCCAAGGCGATCATCCGCGCCGCGCGGGCGGTGGCCGAGGTGCGCCGGGCGGGGGACTTCGGTGTGCGGGTGGGCGGAGAGGTGAAGGTGGATTTCGCAGCGGTGATGGAGCGGATGCGCCGCCTCCGCGCGGACATCAGCCCGCATGATTCGGCGGCGCGGTTTCGCGAGCTGGGTGTGGATGTGTTTATCGGCGACGGGAAATTTACGGGTCGCGACACGGTGCAGGTGGGCGGCAAGACCCTGCGCTTTGTGCACGCGGTGATCGCGACGGGCGCGCGGGCGGCTGCCCCGGCTATCCCCGGTCTCGACACCGTGCCGTATCTCACGAACGAAACGTTGTTCTCCCTCACGGAGCTGCCGAAGCGCCTCGCCGTGATCGGCGCGGGACCGATCGGGTGCGAGATGGCGCAGAGTTTCGCGCGCTTCGGCGCGGAAGTTTATCTGGTGGAAGTCACGGGCGGGGTGCTGCCACGCGAGGATCGCGACGCCGCCGGGTTGCTTCAGGCGGCGTTGGCGCGCGACGGCGTTAAACTGCTCGGCGGAGGGAAGAATCTCCGGCTTGCGAAAACGCCGGAAGGCGTGCGCCTGCTCGTCGAATCGCAGGGTCGCGACCACGATCTCGTCGTGGACCAACTGCTCGTGGCGGTCGGTCGCGCGCCCAATGTCGAGGACCTCGGGCTCGAAACCGCAGGCGTGGAGTTCGGCAAAAAAGGTGTCGTCGTGGATGACTGCCTGCGCACGACCAATCCGCGCGTCTTTGCCTGCGGCGACATTTGTTCGCCCTATAAGTTCACGCACGCGGCGGATTTCATGGCGCGCATCGTGATCCAAAACGCGTTGTTCAAGGGCCGGAAAAAAGCGAGTGCGCTCACGATCCCGTGGTGCACCTACACGTCGCCGGAAATCGCGCACGTCGGCCTGGAGCCGCGGGAAGCAAAGGCCAAGGGCATCGCGCTCGACACGTTTACGCAGGAGATGGGCAAGGTGGACCGCGCGATCCTCGACGGTGAGGACGAGGGCTTTGTGCGCATCCACGTGCGCAAGGGCACCGACGAAATCCTCGGCGCGACCATCGTCGCCACCCACGCCGGGGACATGATCGGTGAAGTATCGCTGGCGATGACGGCGGGCATCGGGCTGGGGAGCATCGCGGGCGCGATCCATCCCTATCCGACGCAGGCCGAAGCGATCCGCAAGACCGGCGACCTTTACAACCGCACGCGGCTCACTCCGTTTGTGAAGACGCTGTTCGCAAAGTGGCTGGCGTGGCAGCGACGCTGAAGGCGTTTCACCGCTGAAGCAGTAGACTTTCCCTCCCGCCGGATACGTTTCTCCCGTTTTTATGAAAACCAATGCTTCCAATTCGAATTCGCGGCAGCTTCGCGGCGCGCTCCTCGGTAACGCCGCATTTTCGCTGACCAGCGGAACCGCGTTCGTCGCGTTTCCGGCGGCCATCGCGGCGGCGGTCGGGCCGGAGATCGCGCCCGTGATCGTCGCGGCTGTCGGGATGGTTTTGTTGCCGTTCGGCGGCTTCGTCGCGTGGCTGGGGAGCCGGACGAAGCCGACGCCGTGGGTGGCGCTGGGCGTCAGCCTGGCCGATCTCGGCTGGGTGGGTGGCAGCGCCGTGCTGCTGGCTCTCGCGCACGCGCAACTCACGCCAACGGGAGTCGCGCTCGTGATTGCGGTGGCTTTGGCGGTCGGCGGTTTTGCGGTCGGGCAGTTGCGCGGCATTGCGCGCGTTTACGCCGATCCGGCAGACGCCGCGCGCTTCCGCGTTTGCGTGGATGTGCGCTCGGATGGCGATGCGGCCATCTTGTGGGAGAACATCGCAAATTTCGGCGAAATCGCACGGTTCGCGCCGATGCTCGCGTCGTCCCGGATGCGCGACGACGCGCAGCCGGGCGTGGGCGCGGTGCGCGACTGCGCCGATCACGGGGCGCGTCGGTGGTCCGAGCGATGCACGGTGCTTGATCGCGCACGGCGCGAATTCGAGGTGGAATTTCTCACGCGCGAGCCGGAATTTCCCTTCCCGGTGTCCGCGTTGAAGGGCGGTTGGATCGTGCAAGAGGCGCCCGAAGGCGCGGTCGTCCGCATCTGGTGGTCGGGCGTTTCGAAGTGGGCGGTTCTCGCGCCGGTGGTTCCGGTGCTTTTCGCGTGGCAGGCGCAACGCCAATTTCCTGGGATGGTGCGGCGCTTGGCGGGCGCGACCGGAACCCCGGGCGCGATGCCGCGGATCTTCGGCTTGGCTCCGTGCTGAATTTGCCGGTCCGGGCGGAGAGCCGAGGTCGTGACGGAGAGAGTGGGCGACTTCAAGCGCGTGGCGCAGCGGCGCGCCCGGTGGTGTTGTCGGGGTCGACGAGCACGGCTGCGGCGCTCGATTCTGCCCGTGCGCCTCCGATAAACCGGCGGTGGTCGGCAAGCCCGCGGCGCGGTCGCCGATCCGGCGGTCGGCGTCGGCGGGGCCGGAGCGTGCGACGATCATGGCGCTCACGCCGACGAATATCCTGCTTCGGTAGATGAATTAGGGCTGCGGCAGGGCGAAGGCGACGAGACTACCGCCGTCGGGGCGGCCTGATTTCCCGCCGCCGGCGGAGATGACCAGAAACTGGCGGCCTCCGACGCTGTAAACGCTCGGCGTGGCGTTGCCGCCGAAGGGCAGGGTAGCCTGCCAGAGAATTTTCCCGGTGTCTTTGTCG
>JBDNFZ010000803.1:0-2286 GCA_041689555.1 Opitutaceae bacterium
GCGTCGGTGGGTTTGTGGGCGCACTCACTTGGCTTCGTTTCCATCCTAACCTACTTGTCCTAAACACCTTCCTCTACTCCATCACAGATTGAACTTCGGCGTTCGGGTTTAATGCTCCTTTGCGGCCTTTCTTGGGCTTGACCATACCTGACTATAGGCTCCGTAGCCAAGGTCGCAGGAACCGATTCCGTGCAATTGAAGCGCCGCCTACTTCAGATCTTTTTCTGCTACTTCAAATCTTTCCTGCAATTCACCAGATACGGATCCGCCTCAGCCTTTCACCGCGTCGAGGACAATGCCGGGGGTCAAGAGCTCGGGCAAAATGTGAGGGTCGGTTTTGCCGGGGAGCCAGATGACGTTGAAGGGCACGGCGCTGCGTTGGTATTTCGCGAGTTCGGCGGTGATCTGCGGGTCTTTGTTGGTCCAGTCGGCGCGGAGGGTGACGATCTTCCTGGCGGCGAATTCGCGGAGGACGGTATCCGAGCTGAAGACGATTTTTTTGTTGGTCTGGCAGGTCGCGCACCAACGGGCGGTGAAATCGACGTAGATCGTGTGACCCTCGGCGCGGAGCCGGGTAACGGTTTCGGGGCTCCATTTTTCCCAGACGACCTCGGGAGCGCCGGCGGCTTGGGCGGCGGCGGTTTTGGCGGCGGCGTCCTGGGGCCAGCCGGTCCACACGCCGAGGGCGAGGACGAGCGCGCCCGTGATCGTGCCGAAGCGGACCTTGCCGGGCTTGGTGCCGGGGGCGTTGTAGCGGCCGTAGAACCACACGCCGAGGGCGATGAGCACGAGGCCGAAGAGCGCCATGAGGGAGCCGCTCTCGGTGGTCTGGCCGACGAGCACCCACACGAGGTAGGCGACGGTGGCGTAGAGCGGGAAGGCCATGAATTGCTTAAACGTTTCCATCCACGCACCGGGACGGGGCAGGATCTTCACGGCGGCGGGGAAGATCGAGAGCAGCAGATACGGGCCGGCGAGCCCAAGGGCGATCGCGGTGAAGATGGCGAACGAGGCCGGCGTGCTGACGGTGAGCGCGGCGCCGAGGGCGGGCGCGAGAAACGGCGCGGAGCACGGCGTGGCGACGACCGTGGCGAGCACGCCGGTGAAGAACGAGCCGGTGAAGCCGGACTGCGATTGGAGACCGCCGCCGACGGAGGTGGCGCGGAGGCCGAACTCGAAGACGCCGCTCATATTCAGCGCGAAGATCAGCATCACGGCGGCGAGGCCATAGACGAAGAGCGGCGACTGGAGTTGGAAGCCCCAGCCAAGCTGATCGCCGCCGGCGCGGAGCACGGCGAGGACGGCGGCGAGCGTCCAGAACGAGAGGAGCACGCCGAGCGCGAAGACGAGGCCGTGCATGATGACCTTTTTCTTGTCCTGGCCGGACTGGTTGACGAAGCCGAGGATCTTGATCCCGAGGACCGGGAAGACGCAGGGCATGAGGTTCAAGATGAGGCCGCCAAGCAGAGCCAGCGCCAAGGTGCCGAGGAGGCCGACGGGGGCGGCAGGGGCGCTGGCGGCCGAGGCGGGCTGAGAGCTGAGAGTTGAGAGCTGAGAGCCGGAGCCGGAGGCGGAGGCCGGAGCTATAGTGCCGGCGGCGGCGGCGGCGAAGGGGAGGTCGATGCGGAGGGCGCGCAGGGAACCGTCGGCGAGCCAGCCGTTTTCGCTGGTGAGGACGCCGGCGAGCTTGGCGGCGTCCTTGGGGGTCTCGGGCGAGATCGGCAGCGTGAGGACGAAGCCGCCGGCGCCGTCGGCCGCGATCGTCTGCGGGAGTTCGTAGGCGACGAGGTTGTCGTCGGCGAAGAAGCGGAGGTTGCTCGGGTTCGAACGGGCGTCGGCGAGCGAACCCTCTACACGGGCGACGGCGAGGGTGACGGTCTTCGCGTCGCGGGAGGCGGAGATTTTCCAGGCGGCGTCGGCGCGGGGGAGGCCGGCGACGACGGCGGTGAGGCGTGCGCCGTGGGCGGGGTCGGGCACGGCAGTGGCGGCGACGGGGAGGATGAGGCTGAGTTTGGCGTCGCCGGGCATACAGACATCTTCGCACATGAGCCAATCGGCGGCGGCTTTGAAGGTGACGCTCGCGCCGGGGGCGAGGTCGGCGGGCGGGGTCAGGGTGACGGGCAGGAGGAGGTCGCCTTCAAAGCCGTTGCCGGTGATGGTGCCGGTCTTGTCCTTGATGGCGTGCGGCGCGGGCCACTGGATCTCGGAGGCCTTCCAGCCGGGCGGGAGGGTCCAGGTGATCGTAGTGGCGAGGCCGGTGCCGGGGCTCAGCCAATAGGTGTGCCA
>JBDNFZ010000804.1:0-2545 GCA_041689555.1 Opitutaceae bacterium
ATCGCGATGACCATCGGGCTCGTGCCCATCACGGGCATCCCGCTTCCCTTCATCAGCTACGGTGGCTCCTTTGTGCTCAGTTGCTGCTTGCTGCAAGGACTGGTCCAAAGCGTCTATCGCTTCCGAAAGGATTTCGCATGATCTCCATGCCTGCCCTTTCCCGCGTTATCGACCGCTTTGCCGGAATTTCCTGCGCCGCGACCTACCCGCATCGGTGCCCCGGGCTCCAACACCCGCATAGCACCCACCATGAGCGATCAATCGCAATTCCCCAAGCCCGATGTCCCCTCCACGGACATCGCCCAAAAATATGACACCGAACTGGCCAACCCGCCGCCGGCCGAAGAAACCGCCGGCGTCGACGCCGGCGCCCTGAAAGCCGGCGCCGTCGAGCGCGCCAAGGACCGCCCGCTGCTCCAGAAAATCCTCGCGGTTTTCCAGAAGGAAAAGAGCACCTATCGCGAGCTCATCATCAACTCCGAGCCCCTCGAGAAGCGCGTCGCGCTCCTCATCGACGGTCGCCTCGAAAAGTTCGAGATCGAGCGCGAGTCCGACGACCGCATGGTCGGCGGCATCTACAAGGGCCGTATCAAGAATCTCGATCCCGGCCTTAAAGCCGCCTTCGTCGACATCGGCTACAACAAAAACGCGTTCCTCCACTACTGGGACATGCTCCCCGCCGCGACCGATTCCAACATCGAGGTCGTCCGCGTTAACAAAAAGAAGAACGCCGCCCCCCGTCCCGCCGAGCCCACGGTCAAGGACATCCCCTCGATGTATCCGCCGGGCAGCGAGATCGTCATCCAGGTCACCAAAGGCCCCATCGGCACCAAGGGTCCCCGCACCACGACGAATCTCTCCATCCCCGGTCGTTACCTGATTCTCACGCCGTTCTCCGACGGCTGCGGCATCTCCCGCAAGATCGAGGACCCCGTCGAGCGCAAACGCCTCAAGGCCCTGATCAACGAGCTCACCATTCCCGAAGGCGTGGGCCTCATCGTCCGCACCGCCGGCGAGGGCAAGAAATCGCGCTACTTCGTCCGCGATCTGCACCTTCTCCTCAAGACTTGGGAGAGCATCCAGCAAAAGATGCTCAACGACAAAGCCCCCTGCTGCCTTTACCAGGAGCCCGATGTCGTCGAGCGCACCGTGCGCGATTTCCTCACCGAGGAGGTCGACCGCGTCCTCATCGACAGCCCCTCCGACCACGAGCGCACCCAGCAGCTCGTCGGCCAGATCTCCAAGCGCTCCGCGGCGAAAATCGCGCTCTACAAGGACAGCATCCCGATCTTCGAGCGCTTCAACATCGAGCGCCAGATCGAGCAGACCGGCCAGCGCAAGGTCCCCCTGCCCTCCGGCGGAGAGATCATCATCGACGAGACCGAGGCCCTCATCGCCGTCGACGTGAACACCGGCTCCCACAAGAACCGCGGCGGCGACGAGAAAAACGTCATTTACGCGGTCAACCTCGAAGCCGCCGCCGAGATCGCCCGCCAGATCCGCCTCCGGAATCTCGGCGGCCTGATCATCATGGATTTCATCGACATGAAGGAGCGGCGCCACCGCAACGCCGTCTACGACAAGATGGTCGAGCTCATGGCCACGGATAAGGCCAAGAACCACATTCTCCCCATCTCCCAGCTCGGCATCATGCAGATGACCCGCCAGCGCCAACAGGAGTCGCTCTCGGCCAATCTCTACAACGACTGCCCCTACTGCCGCGGCCGCGGCATCGTGAAGAGCGCGACCACCATGTCCGTCGAGCTCCAGCGCCGGCTGTCCTCCATCGCCCGCCGGCTCCAGCTCCGCAAGGACGGCAAGGAATACTCCCTCCGCGTTCTCGTCCACCCGAGCATCCTCGAACGTCTCCGCAGCGAAGACGCCGACCTGCTCGTGCGGGTGGAGAAGCTCTACGGCGTGAAACTCGCCTTCCGCGCCGACCCCAACTACCACGTCGAGCACTTCAAGGTGATCAACGCCGTCACCGGCGAGGAATACCGCTAAACATGGTTGAGGACATCAATGCTGTTTAGGGACTCAATCATGCGCGTCCGGTCACGGGCGCCACTTAAAATCTTTAGTTGTTGCTAACACGCATCTTAAGCAATGTAAAGTCTTGCCGCGATTTCAATTAGATTTGAAAGTTGATTTGGCTAACAATTGCGGGACAGGCGCTTGCAAAAACGCTCTCTCAACCGTGGCTGTTTTGAGTAGTGTTCCGATATTGTGCACATCGGACGCTTTGTATTTGCCCAGGTCATCGACTTTATTCCCGACCGCGAGTTTCGCCGGATTGTCGCGCAATATGGTGGTGAGTATAAGACTTCTCGGTTCTCTTGCTGGGACCAACTGCTGTGCATGTGCTTCGCCCAGATCACCTTCCGTGAGAGCCTGCGGGATATCGAAGGGGTCTTCACGGAAGAAGGTGGAATAGCGTGGCAGCACGCGTTGGGCTGAACGGATGGGAAAGCAGCTAAAAAAGGAAGAGAGCGCGAGCGAGCACTACGCGGGGCTTTTGGGCGTGAAAGAGCCTTGGCGGGTGTGC
>JBDNFZ010000805.1:0-7523 GCA_041689555.1 Opitutaceae bacterium
AGGGTGAGTCCTCGCCGGGAAAAACTTCCTGCCGGAGCCATGTCGGGCTCGGTCACGGAATCTGCCGGAGCATGATCTCGGTCTCGCCGCGCCGCTCGACCGCGACGCCGCCTTCCTTTTCCAGCAGGCGCACCAATGCGTCCACCTGATCCAACGCGAGCACGCCGCCGAAACGGCGCGCACCCAGTGCGGGGTCGGCCAGCACGAGTTGCACGGCGTTGCGCCGGTTGAACTGGGCGACCACTTCCGTGAGCGACTCGTCGTTGAACACGGCGACCCGGCGATGCCACCGTAGGGCCGCGCTCATGGCCGGAGGATTCATTTTTTCGATATGCGGGGCAAAGGCGGGAGCGGCGCGCGACACCACTGCGGATTCGCCGGCCAGCACGAGCGGCCCGGGCGCAGCGAGGGCCTCGGTGGCGGCGGGCGCGACCGGAGTCACCGTGACCTTTCCCTCCTCGACGATGACTTCGACATTCTCGCCGCTGAGACGCACCAAAAACATCGTGCCGACGGCCCGCACTTTCACACCGCCGGCCACGACGACGAAGGGTCGCGCCGAATCGGGCTTAACTACAAAATGGGCTTCACCCCGGGCCAACGTCACGTGCCGCTCCCGCGCGCCGAGTTCCACGACGAGTTCGCCGTGAGTGTTCACATTGACCACCGAGCCGTCGTCGAGCGTTGCGCGCTTGGGCGCGAGGGACGTGGCGGCGAATATTTGCGCCGGCGCGGAAGGTTGCGGCGCGGATCGCCAGAGTCCGAAACCGAGGAGCAGCGTGGCGGCGAGTCCCGCCGGCCAGGCAAAAACCAGGATACGCCGCCGCCACGGCGCGCGCGCAGGCGCGGCGTGGCGATGCATCAGCCGGGCTTTGATCGCGGCGCGCGCGGCAGGCAACCGGTGCAAGAGCACCAGGCCTCGCTCTACTTTTTCCACCGCCGCCCGGTGGCGTAGGTCGGCAGCCGACCAGGCGGCGAAGGCGGCCGCGCGTTCGGGCGAAAACCCCTCGTCGCGTTCGCACAACCACGCCGCCGCCGTCGCCCGGATGGCAGCGGGATCCCCCACGGGCAGCCCGTCGGACTCGGTGAGATTCACGGCGTGTTCTCCCGGTTTGAGGCGGGTTGATCGAGTAGCCCGTGCTGCTGGAAGAAGGCGACACAGTCTCCCACTCCCTTGGCCAGATGGGATTTTACCGTTTCGGTGGAGACCCCCAAACGCCGGGCAATCTCCTTGGAGGGGAGGCCTTCGCTGTAACGCAGCAGCATCACGTCGCGGCAGCGAGGCGGCAAGCTGGCCACCGCCTCGGCGAGCAACTCCTGCTGTTGGCGCTGGTCGAGGACTTCGGCGATGTCGGGGCAGGAGTCATCGGCGGAGAGAGCAACGAGGGTATCGAGCGACACGTGACTGGTCCCGCGCCCGCGGCGGAACCGATCGATCGCCAAGTTGCTGGCGGTTGCGAAAAGAAAAGCCTTCACGGTGGCGAGGCGCACGCGCAACCGGGCCTTCAGCATGCGCAGATAGGTTTCCTGCACCAAGTCGTCGTGGTCGGGGAGCGTCGAATAGCGACTTAACAGATACGCACGCAGCGCAGGCTCGTGGCGCTGGATGTTTTCGGTAAACTAGGGTTCTTCTTTGGGTAGAGGCACGGATGGGGGTGGCGGCCGGTAGGGGTTGAGGCGTCCCGGAGCGTCGGATTGGGAAACGTTCGAAGCTAATATCTCGGGCCGGTCTTTCGGTTCAAGTTTCGTCTCTTCGTAAAAAACACTCCGGGCACTCCCCCAAATGATGGTGTGCTGCGTATTCCCGATAGGAAACTGGATTTCCAGGGAGCCGGACGGGAAGGATTTAGTCGGCGGCTTGCTTCATCAAGATACCGCCGACGGCGCTGCCAGGAGCGACCAAGCCGAAGACCGTCCCGAGCGAGCGGCGCGACACAAGATCGGTAACGAGAGCCCTGAGATTGCCGAGCCGTGCCATGGGCGCAAGGACGGCGATCATGCCGAGCCCGGCATAAGTCAGAGTGAACCGGAGAGCGGGGTGACGACGGCTGCAGATGAGCAGGAAGCGGGCGCGGGGTGTCATGGCGGGGAGGCGTCTTCTATACCGACGAGGGGTTGGTTAAGGCGGAGATAGGCGAAGAGGTCGCGGAGGTCGGCGTCGCTGAGACCGGAGAAGAGGCCGGCGGGCATCAGCGAGGAACCCATGCCGGCGAGCGAGGCGATGGCAGAGCGCTCGACCGTGGCCGAGAGGCCGGCCATGTCGCGGAGGACGACCCGCTGGGCATCCTGCGTCGCAAGGAAGCCGGTGAGCACGGTGCCGTCCTTCTTCGTGAGCAGGAAGGGTTCGTAGCCTTCGCGAATCTCGGCATTGGGGCTCACGGTGGCGAGGGTGACGCTCGCGATGTCGTCGCGCTTGAACGCGGTGAGGTCGGGGCCGATCTGGCCGCCGACATTAAAGAGGCGGTGACAGGCGGCGCAGCGTTGCTGGAAGAGCGTGCGGCCCGCGTAGACGCTGCCGCGGCTGTCGCGCACCACCCCGACGATGCGCGCGATCTCGGCCGCATCGGCGGCGGGGGCGGCTTTCGCCTTCGCGCCGAAGACGCGGTCGATGCGCGCGGTGAGCGCGGCGTCGGCGACGAGGCGGAGCTTTTCCTGCATCTCCGAGGGCACGGTCGCGGAGGCGATCGTCTTGCGCTCGAGGGCGTCGAGCAGCGCGGTGCCGCTGGCGCGGCGGCTCGTGAGCACCGCGAGGGCGACGGTGCGCTGGTCGGCGTCGAAGCGGACATAGGCGCGAAGCATGGCCTCGGACAGAGAGGGATCGGCGTAGGCAGCGGCGGCGGCAAGGGCCGCGTGCACGATTTCTTTATCCGGATCGGAGAAGAGCGGGGCAAGTTTAGCGGCGGCGGCGGGAAGCGGCACTTCACCAAAGGTCGCGATGACCCGCACGCGTTCGACGACGGGCGCGGACGAATCCGCCATGACGGCGAGGCCTTGTTCGAGCGCGGCGGGATCACGTTGCCTCATACGCAACGAGAGCGACGCACCGCCGCTTTGCACGAGCGCGGCGACAAGGTTCTCCGGGAGCGCGGGCAGAGCGCGGCCCTCGAAGGCCTGCTCGAAACCTTTGACGAGTTCCTTGCGCGCGGCGGCGTCGGCAGCGAGCGCGAGAAGTTGCGTGCACGTCGCCCAGTCCTCGGCGGTGCCGGCGGCGGCAAAGCGGCGCATGAGGCGCGAGGCGAGGTGCGTGGTGACGAGCGGGCGCGTCCACAACGCGGCGGGCGAAAACAATGCGAGCACGGCCTCGCGGTCGGTCGCGCACTTGTTTTCCACGGCCCACCAGAGCTGGAGCGGCAGGTAGGGATCGCTCACATCCTCGTCGTGGATGAGCAGCGCGCCCACGATCGGCAGGCCGACGGAGGCGGAGAAGCGTTTGGCCGAGGCTGCGAGCTGACTGCGCACTTCGACGTTGGGCTCGGCGGTCGCGAGCGCGACGAGGGCTTGAGCGGTGGCGGGCTGCGCGGCGTTCGCATCGCCGACGAGGCGCACGGACCACGCGCGCACATGGGGATCGGGATGGCGGAAGAGCTCGCGGGCGAGAGCTTCGTCGAAGCCGCCGCTGAGATTGAGCGCCCAGAGGGCTTCGAGGGCGAACTGGCCCGTAACGTTGCGCGCGAGTTCCGCGCGCAGCGGCGCGAGCACGGCCGGATCGCGGCGCTCGGCGAGGACTTGGCGGGCGGTGTCGCGCCACCAGCGGTTTTCATGGCGAAGGAGCGCGACGAGTTCGGCGGAGGACTTTTTGCGGAGGTCGAAGGCGGGGATGCCGGGCCGGGTATCGACGGCGCGGACGCGGTAGAGGCGCCCGTCGTCGCGGGTGATCTGGCCCTCGTGGTTACGATAGTGGTTGATCTGAAAATCCCGCCAATCGGCGATGTAGATCGCGCCGTCGGGACCGTGTTTGATGTCCACGGGGCGGAACTCGGAGTCGGTGGTCTCGACGATTTTGCCGAGGTCGCGGGTCTGGAACGTCGCGCCGCGTGGAATGATCTCGGTATGCGAGAGGTAGTGGCTCATCGGATCGATGCCGATGAGGCTGCCCCGGTAGGCCGCGGGCAGCGCGGCGCCCTCGTAAATTATGAAATTGTGGGTGTAACGCTGGACCTTGCCGTGCGCCATGGCAGGGAAGAAACCGAAGGCGTGGGGATTGGAGAGCTCGCCGTGCTTCTCGAAGCCCTTCCGGAGATACGCACCCTGCGCGTAGTGGAAGCCGCGCGTATCGCCGCCGTTGTGCCCGGAGAAAACGCGGCCCTTGGCGTCGATTTCACAGCCGAAGGAATTGCCGCCACCCTCGGCGAAGACCTCGAAGCGGCGGGATGCGGGATGGTAGCGCCAGATCCCCTGCCCGACCATGCGGGCGACGGGCGCGGCATCGAGACCGGGGCGGACGAGTTCGGAGGTGACGGTGGAGCCGACCGAGCCGTAGAGCCAGCCGTCCGGCCCCCAGCGGAGAGAATTGGCGAGGGAGTGGGAATCTTCGATGCCGAAGCCGTCGAGCGCGACGGTGGGCGGGCCGTCGGGCACGTCGTCGTGGTTCGCATCGGGATACCAAAGGAGCTGCGGAGGCGAGAGCACCCAGACGCCGGCGCGATCACGGGCGACGGCGGTGGTGAGGTTGAGGCCGTCCACGAAGGTGGACACTTTGGTGAAGGAGCCGTCGCCCTTCTCATCCTCGAGGATCGTGATGCGGTCGCGGCCGCGGAAGGCGGACTTCTCCGGCGTGTCGTAGGGCGGCGCGGGTTTCTTTTGATCGTAGCGGATGCGCCAGATGCTGTCGCGCGCCATGACCTTGAGGCCGGCAGGTTCGGGATACTGGAGGTATTGCACGACCCACATGCGGCCGCGCTCGTCGAAGTTGAGAAAAACGGGTTGGGCGATCAGCGGCTCGCGGGCGATGAGATCCACGGCGAGATCGGGCGGGGTCCGGAGCGGTGGCTCGGGGACAACGGGCAGACCGGCGGCCCAGCGAACGCCATTGGCGAGCAGGCGGGTGAACGCGGGATTCTTAAAATCCGTCGCCAATCCGAGCGAGGTGGAGAAAGTGCGACCGCCGTCGGGGCGACGGTAGGTCCAGGCGACGGGCTCGGCGGGCTGGCCGGGGATTGCACCGGTGAGCAGGACCTCGGCGCCGGGGCGCAGCGGCGTGTTGCGGTAGAGCCAAGCCGAGGAATCGAAAGTCGCGGGCACGCCGCGCAGGAGGGGGCGGGTGGGATCGGACGCGGTCACCCGGAGGACCGGACCCTTGCCGTGGTGGCCGGCGTAGTTGCCGCCGAGGACCTCGGCGTCGAACTCCGGCCACTGGTCGAGCCCGGGGAGCAGCGGTTGATTTTTGACCGGGGAAAACGCGTGGCTGGCGGTGCGGATGCCGACGACGGCTTTGCCGGCGGTGACATGACGGCGGATGACCGCGAGCTGCTCCGGCGGCAGGGGCCGGCGGCTGACGCTGACGAGGACAACATCGGCCGAGGCTACGGCGGAGACGTCGGCAAACGTGGTCGCGCCGGCGGCGGTGGACCCCGCCGCGGTTACGACCGAGAACTCGCGGGCAAGGTGCGCGGCGGCGAAGGCCGGGAGCGTGGTCGCGGTCTCGTATTCATTCTCGGCAATCAGCATCACCAGTTTCTTGCTGGCGGCCACCGGCTGAGCGGTTGCGCCAACGATCCCCAGAGCAAACAGACCAAGACAGGCCAACAATTGTGAGAGTCTCATATGCAAGGTGATCTTAAATTTTGGCGGGACTAAAATGGATCTGAATCCCGAAAGGCGGAACCGGGCGGATTTGCCGGCCTGCCAGAGCGGGTTGCCGGGATCCCCGCGCGGTGTTCGACGCGTTGAAACTAAGTCTACGAGCGGACGCTTATTCCTAGGGAGATGAGCGCGCTCATGTCCTTGATGTTACTGATAACTGATAGGAAACTGGATTTCCAGGGAGCCGGACGGGAGGGGTTTAAGGGGAGGTAGAAAACTCATGAAATCGGCCGCTCCATAGTCTCCAGTAGATAAATCGGTGCTAAAACCACCTCGCGCTCAGCATGAGGTAATCTCCGCCGGCAAACGGCGAGAGTGTTGAATAATTTCAACCGGCCGAAGGGGATTTCGACGTTGGCTATCATATCCGGAACCCATAGCAGGGGTCAGGTTTTAATGTTTAGAACCCATAGCAGGGGTCAGGTTTTAATGTTTAGTATTGTTAGCTGTTTCGCCCCCGCCTCCGCCGCCTTGTCCTGCCCCCGCCGCAGTCGGCCCACGTGGTGGCTCACCGCCACCGGCGTCCCCATGTGCAGGCGCTCGGCCAGCCAGCGGTTGTTCGCCTGCGTCGTCGCCTTCAGGTGCGCCGCCAGCGCCACTTTCCACGGGGCCGATTTGCGCTCGGCCGTGGGGTCGACCTTCGTCTGGCCCAACGCCGTCAGGCCCTTCGCCAGCGCCTTCGCCCAGCGCGCCTCTTTGATTTCCCGCGCGCCCGCCGTCTCCCACGCCCGGCTCGATTCCGCCAGCGCGTGCTCCTTGATCAGCGCCGCCTTGAACTCCGCGCTCCCCAGCGCCCAGCCCCGGCTCAGCGCCACATACGCGCGCGTCTTGCCCGCCGGCCCCTCCGCCGCCTGCCACGCCAGAAATTCCCCGTAGCTGCGCCAGCCCGCCGCGTTGTCCGCGAGTCCGCCCGCCTCTGTCAGCGCCGTCGCCACCGCCAAAAATTCCGGCCGCGCCTTCGGCCGCCGCAGATACCAGTAGCTCGACGCCCGGTAATCCGCCAACCCCGCCACCGTCGCCAGCCCGGCCCGCACCGGGTTGAGGTGGAGGTAGTGGCAGACCTGCCCGAGCGCCGCACCCGGCTCCACCAGTAGCGCCTTGTAACGCCCCTGAAACAGATGCCCCCGCTCGCCGCGCAGCCGGTTGAACCGATTCGCAAACGTCGCCTGCCACCACTGCATCCCCGCCACGAGATTCCCCTGCGGCGTCTCCAGCGCCAGGTGGTAGTGGTTCCCCATCACGACAAACGCGTGCAACACCCACCCCGATTTCGCGCACGCCTCGAACAGGCACGCCTCGAACGCCAGCCGCGTCTTCTCCGCCGCGAACACGTGCGCGCGATAATTGCCGCGATTGATCACGTGGTAACACGCCCCCGGAAACTCCAGTCTCAGCTTGCGCGGCATCGCGCCACCGTGCCCGCGCAGATGCGACCGTCAATATTAAACATTAAAACCTGACCCCTTTTGCTTGGCTTGTCAAGGGTCAAGGTGTGGCCCCTTTTTGCGTTACGGCATCGCGCCACCGTGCCCGCGCGGATGCGACCGTCAATATTAAACATTAAAACCTGACCCCTTTTGCTTGGCTTCATGCCCAGGCCCACCGCGACCTGCTGGCCGCCCATTGGGCCCAAACCGCGTTCAGCGAAAAACAGGCGCAGGCGATCGTCGCTCGTATCGATAATATACTAACACAGTTGCCCGCCGCGATCCGGCAGGCGC
>JBDNFZ010000806.1:0-2397 GCA_041689555.1 Opitutaceae bacterium
AACCCCGGCCTCACCTGGTCCCCCGACGGCCGCTGGGCCTGCTACTATCAGGCCGCGCATTGGCACGCGCTCAATCTCGCCGACGGCTCCACCCGCAACCTCACCGCCGCCCTCGGCGTGCCCGTTCACAACGAACTCGACGACCGCCCCGCGCCCCCCGCCGCCCACGGTGCCGCCGGCTGGACCCGCGACAGCCAGTCGTTCCTCGTCTATGACCGCTACGACGTGTGGCAGATCTTCCCCGACGGTGGCCCCGCCAAAAACCTCACCGCCGGCCACGGGCGCGCGACCCTCGTGCAGCTCCGCGTCCAAAACACCGAGCCCTTCGACGAAGAGGACGACGACCGCGGCTTCGATCCCGCGAAACCCCTCGTCCTTCGCGGCGAGAGCGAGACCACCCGCGCCTCCGGGTTTTTCCAAACCCGCTTCGACGCCGCCCCCGGCACCGCCCCGCGCCGCCTCCTCTGGGGCGACAAAAACCACCGCTATGTCGCCCGCGCCCGCGACGCCGATGTGCTCGTCCTGAGCGCCTCGCGCTTCGACGAATTTCCCGACTACCACACGACCGACTCCGCGTTCTCCGCGCCCGTCAAGGTCACCGCCGGCGGCGCGCAACTCGCCGCCTTCGATTGGGGCGACGCGGAACTCGTCTCCTTCCGCAACGCCGACGGCGTCCCCCTCGGCGGCGCGCTTTACCGGCCGCCCGGCTTCGATCCCAAGAAAAAATACCCGCTGCTCGTCTACATTTACG
The DNA here is from genome assembly GCA_041689555.1 of Opitutaceae bacterium. Lineage (GTDB taxonomy): Bacteria > Verrucomicrobiota > Verrucomicrobiia > Opitutales > Opitutaceae > Tous-C4FEB. The sequence continues at coordinate 752 of JBDNFZ010000806.1, forward strand.
AACGCCTCTCGCAGGAGGTCCACGGCTTCAAGCACCCCGCCCCGAGCCACAACATCAACTTCCCCCTCTACACCGGCCAAGGCTACCTCGTCTTCACGCCCGACATCGTCTACACCGAGGGCCAGCCCGGACAGAGCGCCGTGAGGGCCGTGCTCCCCGCCATCGAGAGCCTTGTGAGCCGGGGCATCGTCGATGAAATGGCCATCGGCATCGCCGGCCATTCCTGGGGCGGTTACCAGATCGCCTACCTCCTCACGCAAACGTCACGCTTCCGCGCGGCCGAGGCCGGCGCCGTCGTCGGCAACATGACCAGCGCCTACTCCGCCATCCGCTGGGGCTCCGGCTTGCCGCGTCAGTTCCAATACGAAAAGGGCCAAAGCCGCCTCGGTCGCAGCCTCACCGAAGCGCCGCACCTCTACATCGAAAACTCCCCGGTCTTCCACGTCCAGCGCGTGACCACCCCGCTCCTCCTCCTCCACAACGACGCCGACGACGCCGTGCCCTTCGCCCAAGGCATCGAGCTCTTCCTCACCCTCCGCCGCCACGACAAACAGGTCTGGCTCTGGAACTACAACGGCGGTCTCCACGGCCTCCGCCGCCGCGCCGACCAAAAAGATTTTGCGCGCCGCACCTGGGAATTTTTCGAGCACTACCTCCGCGCCGCGCCCGCCCCCGCTTGGATGACCGGCGGCATCCCCTTCCTCGACCGCGAGGACGAAAAGGTCCGCTCTCCCTCAGAAAAGTAGCCCGCGCCGGGCTCGCCCCAATTTCTTGCTTCGGTAGGGGCGCGCCTTGTGCGCGCCCTCCGTATGGACGGCCGCAAACGCGCCGCGCCGCACCTGCCTTTCGTGTGTTTCGTGTGTTTCGCGGGCAACTCTGTCTCCGCCCACGGGTGCAACCGGAAGTGCGGACACGCCTACGCTGAACCCGGGCTTGGGTTCGTAGTCCCGGCTTCAGCCGGAATCCGACCGCCGCCGGACCGGCTTCAGCCGGGACGACAAACTCGGCATCGATCTGACGTCGTTTCCGGTTACGCCTCCGCCCGCGGCTTTCCGGTTTGGGTTTGCAACTCGCGGAACCCGTAGGCCGCGAGCTCGCTCGCGCTCAAACCGCGCCGGCAAGCCCGCAGCCTGCACTTACGGAACCAAACCGGAAAGCCGTGCGCCTCCGCCCGCGACGCCGCCGCCTTCCGGATTGCCACGCGCACGAAACCCACCTCGCCTTGCCGCGTGGAAACCGCCGTCCCGAGTCCCGCCGAGCACACCGCCCTCCTCCGCCTGCTCGACGACCCCAGCCCTTCAGTCCGCCGCGCCCTGCTCGCCCGCTTCGCCGTGCTCGGGCCGGCCGCCGGTTCGTTTCTCCTCGCCGTCAGCCACGGCCCCGACCGGCCCCTCGCCCGCCATGCCGCCAAGTTTCTCGAAGAACTCGGGCTTGACGATCCCGTCGCCGATTTCCGCACCTTCATCCGCTCTCTCAACTACGAGTTGGAAACCGGCGCCCTCCTCCTCGCGCGCACCGTCAACCCCGCGCTCGACGCCGGCGCCTGCTGCACACAACTCGACGATCTCGCCGCCCGCTGCCGCGAACTCATCGCCGAGCCCGCCTCTCCCCGCGAACAGTGCCGCATCATCAACCGCGTCCTCTTC
>JBDNFZ010000807.1:0-3951 GCA_041689555.1 Opitutaceae bacterium
AGATTGTAGGCGTTGCGGATATTTTCCCCGGTGTAGTTGTAGGTGACGGTGGCGCCGAACTTGCGGTAGTTCCAAGAGAGGGAGGCGTTCATCGTGCGGGGGATGAAGCCGTTCACGTCCTTGTCCTTGATGTAGGCGCCGACGATGCCGTAATCGCCGTGGGCGGTGATCTGGGAGAGGTTGGCGTTGAACGTGAGGCCCTTCAGGAGGCCGGGGAGGAAGCGGAGTTGCTGGATGTAGCTGATCTCCCAGCCTTGGGTGAAGGCGGTGCCGGCGTTGGCGCTGGAGAGGACGGTGTAGCCGGCGAATTCGCCGTCGTAGCCGTTGTCGGCGCCGGAGCCGACGGTGCCGACGTTGAAGTTGGTGACGATGAGATCGTCGAGTTTCTTGTGGAACCAGCCGATGCTGAAGGTGCCGGACGGGTTGAAATAATACTCGAGGGAAAAATCCCAGTTCTTGGCTTTGGTCGGCTTCAGATCGGGATTGCCGAAGGTGACCGTCTGGTTGGGGACGCTGAACGTGAGGGCGGCGACGTTGTTGGCCTTGGTGGGGCGGCCGAAGCCGGTGGTCCAGGCAGCGCGGGCCTTGAGGTTGGGCGTGAGGTCGCGCCAGAGGTGGACGCTGGGGAAGTTCTGGCCGTAGGAGCCCTCGTTTTTATAGGCGACGCTGTCGCGCTCGGCGGAGCCGACGGGGTCGGCGAGTTGCTGGGCGGCGTTGGAGAGAACGCGGGTGCGGCGGCGGGCCTCGCCGGTGGTGTCGGTAACCTCGCGGCGGAGGCCGAAGAGGAAGCCGTTGGGGCCGAAGCGGCCCTGGGACATGAGGTAGTATCCGGTGATGAGCTCGTTGACCTTGGTGGAGGCGACGCGGCGGTTGTTCTCGTAGAAATATCGGTCCTCTTGCCAGAGGGCGGGGTTGGTGGGCCGGCCGTTTTGGATGAACTGGGCGCCTTCCCACTGGGGGATTTTGCGGCCGGTCTTGACGGTATCCCAGAGGAGGATGGAGGGATCGGTGGGGAGGGCGGCGGTGCCGAGGTAGCTCCAGCGGCGGTTGCGGCGCTCGAGCTCGACGTCGTGATCGCGGATGGAAGCGCCGGCCTTGAGATAGACGGTGAGGGCGTCGACGGGGAGGAGGTATTTGAAATTGGCGCGGGCCTCTTTGATGAAGTCGATATCGAGATTGCCGGACTGGGTGCTGAGGCCGTTGACGGAAGGGCGGTAGTTGGCGGGGTTGGTGAAATCGAGGCCGCCGTTTTGAATGAAGCGCGGGTAAAGGTTGTTCTGCGTGCGGTCGAGGATCCAGCCGACGCCGGTCTCGCCGGCGGGACCGACGACGTTGTTGGTGGCGGAGCCGGGGCCGCCGTTGGGGCCGATGAAGGGGATGTTGCCGATACGGTTGATGAGGTTGCCCTCGGAGCCGAGGAAGCGGTAGCGGGTGCGGCTGGCGAGGCCGGTCCAGTCGATTTCGAGGCGGTCCCACTTGTGCTCGCCGCCGAGGTCGATGTGGCGGAGGCGTTGCTCGCGGTTGATGAGATTGGAAGTGACGTCGATGAGGGCCGGCTGGGTGGTGGCGGAGGTGTTGGTGGAGGTGGGGAGAATGGGGACGGCGCGGACGGTGGTGATGCGGTCGGTCCAACCGGGGACGACGCCGGAGGTGGTGGCGTTGGGGACGGTGGTCTGGCTGCCGGCGAAGGCGCGCGTCTGGTATTGGCGGCGCATGGGCTCGGGGGCGTCGTTGTAGATGAGGTTGAGCTTGATGAGGGAATTCCGGCTGAAACGGTAGTCCCACTTGGTGCTCAGGCTGCGTTGCGTGCGGTTGTTGTAATTGTCCTGGGTGCGGTAGTCCCAGACGAAGGCGGGTTGGGCGTTGGTCTGCTGGTAGTCGCGGTTGGTGCGGAAAAAGCCGAAGGCGTTTTCGCTGTAGAAGGCGTTGAGGGAGACGGCGAGGTTGGGCGACTCGCTGCCAAAGACGGCGAATTTCTCGGTGTAGGAGGCGTTGAAAAGGGCGTGGGTGCGGCGCATCTCGCGGAGGGGAACCTGCTCGCTAAACCACGGCGCCTGACGGGCGGTGAAGTTGTAGCTGATGCGGCGTTTCTCGGCCTGGTTGAGGGGGGACTTGGTCTTGAAATTCACGCCGCCGCCAAGGGAATCGACGCTGCGGTCGGGCGTCTGGCCCTTGGTGAGCTCGAGGGATTCAAACATGTTGCCGGTGAAGGCGGTCATGCGGGTGTTGCGGTTTTGCGCGCTGAAGGACGACATGCCGCCGCCGTCGATGGAGATGGAGGTCATACCGGCGCCCATGCCGCGGACGCTGATGACCTCGACGACCTCGTCGCCGGGATTGGCGAAGGTGACGCCGGGTAGGCGGATCGCGAGCTCGGTGGCGTTCATGTTGGGGAGGTCGGAGAGCTGGTCCATGGACGCGACGTTTTTGAGATTATCGGCGTTGCGCTGCTGGGTGAGCGCGGAGGAGAGACCCTCTTTCACGGAGGCGACCTTGAAAGCGTCGAGCATGGTGATGGCGCTGGTGAGGACGAAGTCGCGGACGGCGGGCTGGCCGGCGGTGATGACGACGGGAGTGGTCTGCGAATCGAGGCCGGTGTAGTTGACGACGAGGTCATGGATGCCGGCGGGGACGTTGTTGATGAGGTAGCGGCCGGTGTTGTCGACGAGGGCGGAGAGATTGAGGGCGGGGATCTCGACCTTGGCGCCGATGAGGCCGTTGCCGGTGGCCTTGTTGGTGACGTTGCCGAGGACGACGCCGGTCGCGGCGGCGGATTCGGCGGCGAGGGCGGAGGGGGTGAAAGGTGGGGCCGTGACGGCGAGAAGGGCGGCGAGCGTGAGAGCGATCAACGTGCGGAGCGGGCGCGGGGCGGCGGGGAGAAAGCGGCGCAAGGCGAGGGGTGAGCGAGGCGTGGGCGTGAGCGGAACGATGGTATTCATGGGGGTGGTTAGGAAGAAACGAGCGAAGCGGTGGACGAGAGCGGGGCCGGGGATGGCGAAAAAAGGAGCGCCGCGACGGCAACACGAGGTTGGAAATGAAACGTTGTGGTGACGCAGGCGGGGAACGGGGACGTGAGCACAGCGGGGCAGGGGGGTGAGCGGCGCGCGCGGCCGAAACAGGGATTATCGAGGCGGCCGCGGGCGTGGGGCGCGCGCAGCGAAACGGGGTTTTTGGTAGGGTGATGAATTGGTAAGAGACGAACCAATCGATGGTAAAGCGGAAAACGAAAAAGGCAGGACTGCGACGTAAAACATCCCGGTGGTGACGACCCCCATGGGAGCGAGCGCGGATCCGGCAAACTGCCGGTCGCCAGTTCGAGCGCAGCTTTGCCCATAAGGGCCCGGATCGGGCTGGCCCCGTTTTGGGAGGAAGCCATTTTCGAAGCTCGGAAATGCAGTTAAGTCCGGGGCGAAGGACTGAATCGGTATGCGCGAGGCTATTCGCCAAATCCTGCCGTTCGTTCTCCGCTTCGGCGCAGGTAACGCGAGCGAGTGGCTTTGCGGCAGAGCCGCTCCGCTCAGCGGCTGGGGGAAAATGATGCTTGGCAGGTAGCGGCGGCAGAATGCACGGATGCCGTTATAGGAGGACATGACCCGAAGGCGTTTGATCGACCGGGCTCCGGATACGACGAACACCCAAAAATATAAATTACTCTGCTACATTTACCCGGCGAACTGGATAAACGCTGGTCGATTGTGGGCGCCAAGGACGCCAAAACGGCAGCACAATCCGGGAGATTGTTCCAGACGAGGATTTGGGGAAGACAGTTTTCGTGTGTTTCGTTCACGAATTTCAGTTTCGGCGATCGCTCCTGCCGCTAACCTCTGTTCGCCACGTGATCGCTGATCAGGCTCTGTCACAAAACCGACCGGCGGTCGGTTCTCGTGTGGGGACTTAGCCGTGAACTCATCAGAAGAAACAAAATGGCCGGAATCGGTGACGATAATCATG
>JBDNFZ010000808.1:0-1601 GCA_041689555.1 Opitutaceae bacterium
AGGAGGCGTTTTCGTAGACGCTGTTGCCGAATTTGCTGACAAACCCCGCCTTGTCGCTGGCGACGAAGAAAAGGCGCTGGCCATCGAGCTCGCCCATGTAGTCGGGGATGACCTGGGTGTAGTCGGTGCTCTTGACGGCATCGCGATTGTAGTGGGCCTGTTCCAAGAGTTGGACCAGCGTGCGGGCCTCGGTGGAAAGGGTCGTCGAGGTGCTGAATTTTCGGTCGGCCGCACTCAGCCATGTGGCTGCGCCAAACAGGGCGACGAGTGCGAAGAGACGGAGGGCGTAATCTTTGAGGGGGAGACGCATGGGGGAAGTTTGAAACGGATCGGAAAAAGAGGTTGCCGAAAAGTGTAATGATCTTCGCGCGAGGCTAACGGTCGTTGGTCAGGCGCTTGGCCGCGTCGAGCTGTTGTTTCTCATCGGAAGATAACGACGAAAGTCCGCTGGCATTGATTTTATCGAGAATACGGTCCACCTCCGCCCGGATGGCAACAGGGTCGCGCTCGCGAGGGGTTAATTCGTCGCCGACTCCCGGCGAATTCTCGCCGGCTGTGCGGCCGGGATGCGCGGAAAGGAACGGCAGCCACCGGGAAGGGCGGGGGATAATCGTTTTCTCGGCGTAGACGACATAGAAATAGACCGCGCCAAACAACATGCCGCCCAAGTGGGCCGAGGGAGCGTAACCGAAGGGCGAAGTTGCGCCCACGATATCGAAATAAATACTTCCGCAAAAACTCAAAAGCCCGAGCGCAAGCGCCGCATGGCGGAGCTTTATGGTGATCGGAACCAAGAAAAAGAGCAGGAACCTGAGTTCGAGCCGGGGGTTTAGGTAAACGAATAGGGCCAGCAATCCGTAAACACCGGCGATACCGCCGATGAGGATGTCCCGTCCTGGCCACGTCACCGCCGTCCACACGAGCGCGCCCATCATAGCGGCGCCAAAGAAAACTCCGATGAATCTGCGAGCGCCCATAAACGGCAGTAGCTCTCGCCCCAGCAGAATCAATCCGGCCACCACGCCGGTTATGTGCAGCAAGTTATCGGTGCTGTGGACGAAGACGTGGGTCCCGATCGTCCAAAGCCTCAGCTCCGGAAAAGCAGCGACCGAATGCCCGAAGTGATGTGGGAGGTAGACCCGGACCGGAAACCATGGCGCAACCACGACGAGTTCAATGAGAAACGCCGCGATCAGAACCGAAATCAGACGGACCAAGGATGCCGATGCGCGCTCGGAAGCAGTTTCCTTAAAGTATGAACGGTCCGACAGCATTTGTGATTCCGGAAAGTGAGTCTTGCGTAGAAAAACACAAGTCGGCTGGTCGCGATTCCACACGGGGCGCCCCCCGGGCCGACCGCATCCGGCCTTGATTCTTTTTCGGCCGACCGCCGATCGTTGTGCCCGCTTGACACCATCGCCCGGCGGACTTTGTTGACCGTATTCTATGGCTAACAAAGCAGACAAGTGGGCGCAAAATGCCGAAGGCAAGTTCTTCGTGGATCAGCAGTGCATCGACTGCGATCTCTGCCGTGAAACCGCGCCGGCGTTTTTCACGAGGCATGACGAAGGCGGTTTTTCGTTTGTCCACAAGCAGCCGAC
>JBDNFZ010000809.1:0-3364 GCA_041689555.1 Opitutaceae bacterium
CCACGCCGAGCGGCGTGCGCAGCGTCACCTCTTTGCCGTTCGAAAAATTCCCGCCGAAGCGCGCAAACACCTTGTCGCCCACCGGCTCGATCTGCCCCACGATCGCGTTGTCGCCCGCCTTGAAGAGCCCGGCGAATTCCGAGATGCGCTCGCTGAACCACACCGTCGCCCCGGTGTTTTTGTCCACCGCGTAGACGCTGCCGCCGCCCGCGCCGTAGATGCGTTCGCCCGCGACCCGCAGGGGCGCGTAGGCTTTCTTGATGCCCGCGTCGCCCGTCGGAAACACGACGCCCCACTTGAGCTCGCCCGTGTTGAGGTCGACGCGGTGGATGCCGCGATAGGGCAGGTAGAGCGCATCGCCTTCGATGACCGGCTCATGATAACCGGAGAGGTCCATCTGCGGGATGCTGAACATCCCGACTTTGTCCGCCGGGTGGAGCATCACCTCGCCGGTCGCCGCATACTTCGAGCGCCAGCGCTCTTTGCCCGTGTCGAGATCGTAGCCCACGAGGAACACGCCCGCGCTCTCCTTGCCGCCGTCGCCAAAAAAATTTAGCACGAGCACCGCGAGATTTTTCGCCGGCACCGGGATCGTGCCCATGTAGTGCGCGAGCACCTCCGGGGTGGTCCAGAGCGTCCGGCCCGAGAGATAGTCCACGAGGTGCAGCGTGAACTTCGTGCCCATGAACCCGTCCGACGTGTTGCAGAGCAACCACGGCGTGCCGGCGATCTCGCGCGCGTTGAACGCCGTCGTCTTCTTGAACTCGTCGCGCCGCCACCGCTCTTTTCCCGTCTCGGGATCGACGCACACCACCGCCGAGGGCGTGCCCACCAGCAGGACCCCGAGTCCCGTGAGCGCGTGCCACTTCGCGTCTTCCTTGAGCGCCAGCGTCCACAGCTCCCGGCTTTCGGCGAAGACGGGAAGCGCGCTGATCGCGAGCACGAGCGCGGCAAGCGTGAAACGGGACGGGAATGATTTTTTCATGGTAAGCGGAAGTTGCGGAAAATCCGCAGCCCGCGCACGGGCCACGCAAGCTCTCGCCGCCGGGAAGCCTACGCATTCGTGCGTAGGCCTCGGCTCGCCTTAAAAAAACACCGCCCGCGCCGCCTCCCGGTCGGAGAAAACATACGGCACGACGCGCGTCTTTTAACGTGCCCTGCACGTCCCGCCCCGCACGCTCTTCCCCATGTGCCTTCTCCGCCACCCGCACTCCGCCCGACGTTCCATGTCCCGCGATCATCGCCGGTCTCACCCCGCCGGCCGGTGCCGTTCGTAAACCGTGCCTCACGCCTCCGTGGACTTGCCTCACTTTTTCCGTCGCGCACTCGCGCGTGTCGCCGTGACGCTGCTCATCGGCGCGGTGAGTTTCCTCATCAGCCCGCGCGCCCGGGCCGCCGCGGCCCCCGTCCCGTCGCCCGAAGCCGAGGCCGGCGTGCCTCTCGTCCGCGCCTTCAAGCCCCGCGACTATCTCGGCAGCCCCGGGGTTTCGCGTGTGCTGATTCACCCCGCCACCGGCGAGTTCCTCATGTTGGCGGGCACCCAGCTCCATTGCTTCGACGGCTCCACCTGGACCGCCGTCGAGACCGGCGTCCCCGGCGCGCGCTGCCTCGCGCTCGACTCCGCCGGCCGCGCCTGGCTCGGCGGCGTCGATCAGTTTGGCTACGCCGCCCGCGACGCCTTCGGCGTCTGGCAATTCACCCCGCTCGCCGCAAACCTGCCCGCCGCCGAGCGCAACATCGGCCGTATCTGGGACTGCGTCGTCCACGGCGACGCCGTCTGGTTCGCCACCGATACCAAGGTCGTCCGCTGGCAGGCCGACGCCGCCCGCGTGTGGACGTTTCCCAGCACCGGCACGCTTCTCGGCGCGGGCAACCGACTCTTTTTCCAACTTAAGAACACGGCGCTCCTCCGCTGGGACGGCACCGATTTCCGGGAGATCAGTCGCGATCCGCTCGTGGCCGGCGCCTCCGTCGTGCGCCTCTATCCCGCCGAAGCCGATACCCTCGTCGGCATGAACTCCGCCGGCGGTTTCTTTCGCCTGCGCGGCGACCTCGTCGAGCCCGTCGCCCCCGCGTTCAAGACCGCCCTCGGCAACGCCCGGCTCATCTGCGCCCTCCCGCGCCCGGGCGGCGGCTGGTATGGCGGCACCGATCGTGCCGGCGTGATCGTCACCGATGCCGAGGGCCGCCTCGTTCGCCGCTATGACCAAGCCAACGGCTTCAACAACCACCCCGTCATGGACCTCGCGCTCGACCGCGGCGGCGCCCTCTGGGTCGCCACCCTCGCCGGCCCGTTTCAAATCGCCCAACCCGAGGCCGCCACCGTCTTCGCCGAGACGCGCGGCATCCCCCAGGGGTTTGCCCAAAGCCTCGCTCGCCACCAGGGCCGGCTCTACCTCAGCAGCGCCGCCGGCCTCCTCCGGCTCACCCCCGCCACCGCCGATGCCCCCGCCGCGTTTACGCCTGTCCCCGGCTCCCCGCGCTACACGCAGAAAATGCTCGCGCGCGCCGACGGTCTCTTCGTCACCCACGGCTCCGGCCTCACTCGCATCCACGACGGCCGCCTCACCGAGCTCGTCACGATTGCCGACGCCAATTCCCTCATCTCCATCGCCACCGACCCCGCCGGCCGCTGGCTCTTCGTCGGACGTAGCGCCGGCTTCACCGTTTACGCCTACGCCGACGGCGCTGCCCGCGAAGTCCGCCACTTCCCCGCCCTCGGCCAGGTCCGCACGGTCCACGTCGACGACGACGGGGCCGTCTGGCTGGCCACCTCCTCGCGCGGCGTCCATCGACTCCAACCCGGCCCCGGCCCGTGGGCCGAGCCCGCGATCACCACCTACGACCTTGCCCGCGGCACGCTCCCCGGCACGAGCGATTCCGTTTACGCCCTCGCCTCGCCCTTTGGCCCCGTCTTTCGCACCGGCAGCGGCCTCGTGCGTTTCGACCCGGCCGCGCAACGCCTCCTCACCGAGCCGCGCTTCCGCTACGGCGACCAACCCGTCGTCGCCCTCGGCATGAGCGCCGGCGAGGGGGGCGACACCTGGGGCAGCGTCAACTTTGACCGCGAGAAAAGTCTCCCGCTCTACGGCCGCCTCCGCGGCGCCGCCTTCGCGCCCGCCCCCGCCTCCGTGCAGGAAACCCTCGGCCCCGTCGACGGCGGCGCCGTCCTCGTCGAGGGCTCCGGGGCCGACGAGACCGTGTGGTTCAAGACCGTTGAAAGCCTCAGACATCCTGATCCCAGGCCGGGAGGCGGCGGTGGGCGAGGAAGGGAGATGAACCCGTGCGGGCTCGCGGTGGCGGCGGGATCGTGCAGCGTGAGCGCCTATGCCCCAGGTCCAGTTACCGCTATTTCCCGCCGGAG
>JBDNFZ010000810.1:0-3182 GCA_041689555.1 Opitutaceae bacterium
GGGGAGGGGCTGGTTGTAGATGTCGCGCGTGGTATCGAAGTTGATCTTGCCGTTGGTGGAGTAGTTGGCGGAGCCGCGCAGGCCCTTGATGCCGGTGTCGAAGACAGCGCCGGTGGTGAGGCTGTCATAGGTGATGGGGCCACGACGGAGACCGGTCTGCACGCGGTAGGCGGTGGCTTCCTCGGTGCGATAGCCGACCATGGTATCGATGCGGTCGCGCCACCAGGAGCTGAAGGCGCTGAAGCCGTAGCTGGTCTCGCGGGTGTCGTCGTAGCCGTAAGTCCCCGTGCCGACGGTGGTCTGGCCGGTGGTGGCGCTGATCGGGCCGGAGAGGCCGAGGGGATTGCCGGCGGTCTTTGGCACGGCGTTGGAATAGATCTGGGGCGAGAGTTTGTAGGTCCTGCCGTTGGGGTGGACGATGGTGTCGGAGAACCACGAGAGGTTTCCGATGAGATTCTTGGGGAAGGCCTCGACCCAGACGGCGGGCATGGCGTTACGGCCGGAGTCGGTGTTGTTGATGCGGGCGGGGTCCTGGATGATCTTGCCGACGGAGTCGGTCTCGTAGAAACGCCAGGCCTCGGAGTTCACCCAGGAAAACATGTCCTGGTAAAATACGCTCGTCTGATGGCGGCCCCAGCGGCCGAGGTCTTTTTGGTAGACGACGGAGCCGCGGTAACCGCGGGCGCCGGTCCAGAAGGGTGCGTCGTTGAGGGTCTGGTTCATGGCCCACTTGGTGCCGACGGCACCGGTGGTGGGATCGACGTGGAAGTTATTAATAGCGCCCGGGGCAAAGACGGTCGTGGAGCTGGGATTGAGGCTTTGGTTGACGCGGGCGTCGTGGCCGTAACGAAGCTGGACGGCGAGCCCCTCGGCGAGCGTGGCTTCGGCGACGACGGACTTGAGCTTGTTGAAGAAGGCGTCGCGGCGGTAGGGCCCGATGGCGGAATCGACGGTGGTGAGGTCGAATTTGCCGCCGGTGAGATTACGCGATTCGGGGAACGCGGCGAGGTAGCGGGAGTTCTGGTTGTCCACGGGCACACCGTTGGGCAGGAGCAGCGTGAGCGGGGCGCGGACGATCACGGCCTGGGCGAGGATGGCGTCGCGCTGGTATTCGCGGTATTCGCCGCGGACCTCGAGCCACTTCCACGGGCGGAAGGTGGCGGCGGCGTGGGCGCCGCGGGTGGTCTGGCCGATGTTGGGGCGGAAATATTTCGTCTCGCCCTTCACGGCGTTGACCCGGAGCCCGAACATCCGGTTGCCGGCGTTGGCATCGAATGTGTAGCGGAGCGAGCCTTCGGAGTCGGCGGTGGCGGCGAGGGCGAGGGAACGGCGGTTGAGGTAGGCGCGTTTCGAATTGCTGGTGACGACCCCGCCGGCGTCGCCGGAGCCGAAGAGCAGGGAGTTGGAGCCGCCGATGGCCTCGACGCGCTCGATGTCGAACGAGTCGAGGAGGGTGGTGTCGGAGCGGAGGAAGCCGTCGCGGCGGGGATTATTAATCTGGAGGCCGCGCATGCTCATGCTCTTCGGGTCCTGGCGGTCGCCCTCGAGATTGCCGCGCACGTCTTCGCCGGTGCCGATGACCGCGGGTCCGAGGCCGCCGAACTTCGCGAGCATATCGGTGGTATCGACGATACCGAGCTCGTCCATGAGCTGGCGGTTGAAGACCTTGGCGTCGAGGGGGGTCTTGCTGAGGGGCGTGTTGGTGCCGGTGACGGAGTTGGTGTTGGTGGCGTCGTAGGTGTCGTTGGCGTCGGCGCTGACCTGAAAGGTATTGAGCGTGATCACCTCCTCCTTGGGGACCGGCTTGGCGGTAGGTGCCGGAGCGGCGGCGGGGGCTACCTGGGCGAAGAGGACGGGTGGAGACAAGAGCGCAACCGTGAGGACGAGTAGGGAAGCGCAGAGGGGTTGGGGCGTGGTTTTGAGCATGGGGTTGGTGGGTCGGGGCAGGACCGGACAATAGGGGTGGGCGGTGGGAGGCGGACTCCCGGGGTGAGACGAGGATCCAAGACGACCGGACCGCGGCGAACAACCCCCGGGCAGGTGAACCCGTTCACCGAAAGCGTCGCACGGGCGCGAAACGCCTGCCCGCACACCCCGCCGCCGATGCGAAGCGATGCCGCAACGGGCCGAGACGTCTCGGACCGTAAACGGGCATCAAGCGGCCCCGGTCTTCAGACCGTCTCCGCGCGACAACCAAGCGATCAAGCCGCCGATCAGCGCCAGCCCGCCGCCAAAGCCCGCGACCAACGCGCGATCTCCGCCCGCCCCTAAAGACAAAGCCATGATCAGTGCGCCCAGCCCCAGCACCGACCAACCGCACAATTGCGCCGGCAGGCGCGAGGGCATTACCGCCACCGCCTCGCGTTGCCGACCGCGCCGCTCCTCCACCCGCGCCCAGCCCGCGCTGGGCTTGCTCGCAAGCAACTCCACCAGCACGAGCATGAGCAGCGGCACGCCCGCGCCGATCACGATCTCCGTCAACCGGCCGTTCGCCTGCGCCAACCGGCACAGTCCGGCCCAAGTTTCCGCGCCGTCCAGCCAGCCGTTTTTGCCCAAGCCAAACTTCACCAAAAAGCCCGTCGTCGCGCTCACCAGCGTCACCGTCCACGCCGCGCCCAGGCTGATCTTGCGCGAGAACAGGCCCCAGATCGTCGGCAACACCAGCGGGCCGGTGAGCATCGCCGTCGTCGTCAAAATCCACCCGGTGTAGGAACCGAGGCGCGGGATCAGCAGCGCCCCCGCCACGACGATGCCGCCCAGCGCGACCGTGATCACGCGGCCCACCAGCACCAGCTCGCGATCCGTCGCCTTCGGACGAAAAATCCGCCGGTAAAACTCCGTGGTGAACGCCCCCGCGTAAACGTTGAGCACCGTCGTCGCCGTGCTCGCCGTCGCCGAGCTCATCGCCGCCACCATCAGGCCCATCAGCCCCGCCGGCAGCACGTATTTGCACGCCAGGATATAGGCCTGCTCGGACGGCGCCGACGGATCCACGATGCGATAAAGCATCGGCGGCAGCATCCAGAATAGCGGACTCACGATATACATGATGCCGAATAACCACGCCGCCTTCTTCGCGTCCTTCGCCGTCGGCACGCAGGTGAAACGCTGCACGTAGGCCCACTCGCCGCCGATCTTGAAAAAATGGATCAACACCCACCCGGCCAGAAACCACCAGGTAA
>JBDNFZ010000811.1:0-2191 GCA_041689555.1 Opitutaceae bacterium
GCCTCCCGACCGCCCTTCGCCCGCTCGCTCTCGCCGTGCCCGTCCATTACGAGGCTCTCCCCGACGCCGACCTCCTCGCCGAGGGCTTTCCCGACGATATTCTCGGGCTCTTCTCCGGCAGCGCCCACGGCACCGAACTCACCTCCGACCAGCCCGCCCCGCCTCAGATTATCCTCTACGTCGAGAACCTCTGGGACTACGCCGAGGGCGATCGCGCGATTTTCCGCGACGAAGCGCGGCTCACCTATCTCCACGAACTCGGCCATTACTTTGGCTGGGACGAGGACGAACTCACCGCCCGCGGCCTCGATTAGCCGGCCCGGGGGAACCTCTCCCAATCCGCGCTTTCCAACGCCTTGCCGCCATGCTTACGTCCTCCGCCATGCAGTCCTCGCTCCTTATCCCTCGAAAACTCCTTCCGCTGCTCGTCGCCGCGCTCTGCGCCTGCGCGCCCGCCGCTGCGCTCGCCAAGCCCGACCGGGCGAATCTCGTCACCAAGGTCGAGACCTGCGAAGCCATCCTCCAGGAGTTCCAACGCGACCCGCGCACCGCGATTCCCGCGAGCGTCTTGGCCAAGGCCAAAGGCCTCGTCATCATCAACCAGTTCAAAGCCGGCATCATCTTCGGCGTCAAAGCCGGCTACGGCGTGATCATGGTCAAGCAGGCCTCCGGTCGCTGGAGCCTGCCCGTTCTCATTTCCGCCGGCGAGACGAGCCTCGGCCTGCAACTCGGTGCCAACAACGTCGAGACCATCTACGTCCTCAACGACGACCAGGCCGCCCGCTTTCTCTTCCGCCAACGCTTCCGTCTCGGCGTCGACGCCCGCGCCGCAATCGGGCCCAAGGCCGCCGAGGTCAGCAACCCCGAATACAAGGTCATCGACGCCCCCGTCCTCGTCTACACGAAGACCGCCGGCCTCTTCGCCGGGGCCACCGTCAAGGCCGGCTACATCTCCCGCAACGACGACGACAACTACGCCCTCTACAACACCGCTTATACCCTGCCCGAGTTGCTCTACAGCGACTGGGTCACGCCGCCCCCCGAGGTCCGGCCCCTGATGAACCTCGTCCAGAGCATCGCGCCCTGAGCGCGCGGCCGAGCCGCGCGGGTTGCCGGTAAATAGTTGAAAGCTGAAAGCCCGGAAATCGCTCCGGGCTTTTTCTTTTCCTGTCTTTCAACTTCCACGCTTCAACTTTCAACTCTTCTCCATGTCTCCCCTCATCGAAGGTTTCCACCACGTCTGCATCAAGACCCGCGACTGGGACCGCACCCTCGCCTTCTACTGCGGCACCCTCGGCTTCAAAGAGAAGATCACCTGGCGGGCCGCGCCCCAGCGCGCCGTCATGCTCGACACCGGCGACGGCAACTACCTCGAGGTCTTCGAGGACCTCGCCTACACCGCCGCCCCCGACGGGGCCGTGATCCACTTCGCCCTCCGCACCACCCGCCTCGACGAAGTGGCCGCACTCGTCCGCGCCACCGGCGCGAAGATCACGATGGAGCCCAAGGACATCACCATCGCCGCCACCAACGCCCACGCCCCCGTGCCCATCCGCATCTTTTTCGCCGAGGGCCCAAGCGGCGAGGTGATCGAGTTTTTCCAAAACTCACTCACCTGAGCGGCGCGCCGCAAGCGCACCTTTCGGCTGCGGCCACGTCACCCGGCCCACGATCACCTCGCGCGTCCGCTTGAGGATCGAATAAAAAAGCCCCGGCTCCTCCGGATCCCGGCCAAAGGCCTGGCCTTCCGACGGGATCGGCACCGTCGCGATCCACCGCATGACCGACCCCGCCTCGGGAAACTCCAGCACATAGAACTCCGTGTTGTCGTGCCCGGTGACGTAGAGATACCCGTCCGGTCCCAACGCCCCGCCCGACGCGCTGTAGCCACGCCGAAGCGTTCCAGCGCCGCCTGCCGCGCCTCGGGCGCCTTGAACCGCCGCAACTCCGCGTAGCTCCAGCCCGGCGTGGTCAACCGCGCGACCGGCGGCAACGGCCGCACGGTCTCGGCGGCTGGGAGCGGCGCCGGCGCGGCGACAGCGAACAGGAAGAGGGCGCGAATGACGATTACGGATGAAGGGCGCGGGCACGCTCAGGCGCGTTGTAGCTGCGGGCGGCCGGACTCCACGAGGAATGTCGCCCGCGTGCGCAGCGCCGCTCCCGGGCGCGTCACGAACGGCACGGTCTTGAA
>JBDNFZ010000812.1:0-4370 GCA_041689555.1 Opitutaceae bacterium
AAATTTCTATCTCAGCACTCGGTTTAAATTCTAGCTTTCTCGCAGCCGGGCGGCCCCTTCGGGCCGCCCGCATTCTTTTTTCTATGAGCACCACAAGGCGCCCCTTATTGAGCAGCTTACTCGTGTGGTTTGGTGTGACGGTTATTGCGACATCGGCCCGGGCCGAGAATGAAATCAAATTCAATCGCGATGTTCGGCCGATTCTCTCGGACAACTGCTACTCCTGCCACGGGCCCGACGCGAGTGAACGCAAGGGCAAGCGGCGCCTCGACACATTTGAAGGTGCGACCTCAGATCATAACGGTATCCAGGCGATCGTCCCTGGAGACCTCGCCAACTCTGACGCGTGGATAAGAATCACAAGCCCCGATGAGGAGGAACTGATGCCGCCGAAAGAGTCGCACAAGAAACTTAGCGATGCGCAAAAGCATATTTTGAAACGGTGGATATCCGAGGGGGCAAAGTATCAGGGCCACTGGGCCTATACTCAGGTTCAGAGGCCATCGCCACCTGCGGTTAAAACGACAAATTGGGCACGCAACGATATGGATCGCTTTGTCCTCGCCCGACTCGAAACCGCCGGCCTCGGACCCTCACCTGAAGCAGAAAAAAACACCCTGATCCGGCGCGTTTCCCTTGACCTCACCGGACTCCCGCCCACGCCGGACGAAGTAGCCGCTTACCTCGCGGATGCACGATCCGACGCCTATGAACGTCTCGTTGATCGACTCTTAAAATCCCCTCACTACGGCGAGCGCATGGCAGTGGATTGGCTCGACGCCGCCCGCTACGCCGACACCAACGGCTACCAGGTTGATCGCGACCGCGAGGTCTGGGCCTGGCGCGACTGGGTGATCGGTGCATTCAACGCCAATATGCCGTTCGATCAATTCACGGTCGAGCAACTCGCCGGCGATCTCCTGCCCAACCCCACGCTCCCGCAGCGGATCGCCACCGGTTTCAATCGCAACCACATGGTCAACGAAGAGGGAGGCATCATTCCGGAGGAGTTTCTCGCGGAATACAGCGCCGACCGGGTCGAGACGACCGCGACGGTCTGGCTGGGCATGACCTTCAACTGCACCCGCTGCCACGACCACAAGTTCGATCCGCTCACGCAACGCGATTTCTACAGCTTAAAAGCGTTTTTCCACAACGTCCCCGAACTTGGAAAATCCATTCGCCAAAATGAGTTCCGTTTTAACAGTCCGCCTTTCGTCGTGCTCCCGTCCGTGGAGATCGACTCCAAACTCAAAACGCTTCGATCGCAGCTGGCGGAGAAGCAATCCTTGCTTTCTCGTCTGCAGGTGAGTGATGAGGAGGCTTTCTCCCATTGGGTCCGCCGCCTCTCCAACGAAGCGCCCGCCTGGGTGTCCCTCGCACCGCTCGAAGCCAGCGCCGAAGACCAGAAGCCGGCAGTCGAGACTTCCACCGCCTCTGTGCTTTTTGAATACCTTAACAACACCCGCATGGACACCACCGTGCGCGCCCGTGCGCCGCGCACGAAGGTTTCTGCACTGCGTATCTCGAGCGAGGGCACGGATATCGCGGGCACGTTTAACCTCACCGAAATCAACGTGCAGTTAAAGCGAACCGGCGTCGAAAAATCGGTTGAATTAAAGCTCCGGCCGGCCGCAGCCGGAGATTCTTTATCGCGCGATGCGGCGGAGTTGGTTCACGACGGGAGCTGGGAGACTCGCGTGCCGCTGAAGGTCGAGCGTAACGGCGCGGTTTCTTTCGTATTCGAACTCGCCGAGCCCGTGGATCTGTCGTCGGATTCGTCTGAATTAATTTTCGTCGTCGGCTCCTACGGTGCGACAAGTCCGACCCGCTGGCGCTTCGCCGCAACAGGCGCTGATTCGTCGTTACTCGTGCCGACATTACTTTTGAAGGCTGCTCAGTCCGGTGATGGGCGGGGGCTCCAGACATCCGACGCGCTACGCGCCCGTTTCGCCGCCACCCAGCCGGCGGGGCGAAAACTCGAGGACGAAGGTATCGAACTGCACCGGCGCATCGTCGCCACTGAGCGCGACTACTCGACGACGATGGTGATGGAGGACATGGAGAAGCCGCGGGACACCTTCGTGCTCATCCGCGGCGCCTACGACAAACCGGGCGAAAAGGTCACCGCGACCACACCCGCCGTGCTCCCGCCAATGGCAGTTGACCTGCCGCGGAACCGGCTCGGCCTCGCTCGGTGGCTGGTCAGCCCGGAAAATCCGCTCCCCGCGCGCGTAACCGTGAATCGTTTCTGGCAGTCCTTCTTTGGCACCGGTTTGGTCCGCACGAGCGAGGATTTTGGCTCCCAAGGCGAACCGCCTACGCACCCCGAGTTGCTGGACTGGTTGGCCTCGGAGTTTGTCCGCACCGGCTGGGACGTGAAAGCGATGATGCGACTGTTCGTCACCAGCGCGACCTACCGACAACAGTCACGTTTCACCCCGACGCTGCTGGAGCGCGATCCCGACAATCGCTTGCTGGCGCGTGGCCCGCGTTTCCGGCTCGCCGGGGAATTTGTGCGCGATCAGGCGCTCGCTTTGAGCGGCCTGCTCGTGCCTAAAATTGGTGGCCCGTCGGTGCGGCCCTATCACCCGCCAGGTCTCTATGAAGGCGTGGCGGCGACCAGCGAGGACATCGTGAAAACCTACGTGCAGGGACATGGTGACGAGCTTTATCGACGCACGCTCTACACCTATTGGAAACGCTCGGTGCCGCATCCCGCGATGCTAACCTTCGACGTGCCCTTTCGCGAAACGTGCAGCGTGAAACGCCCGCGCACCAATACGCCCGGGCAGGCCCTCAACCTCATGAACGACCCGACTTACGTCGAGGCTTCACGATTTCTCGCGCAGCGCATGATTCGTGAGGGAGGGACCGACGCGGACACGCGGCTCGCCTACGGTTTCCGCCTCGTGCTCGCCCGCGAGCCGAAGGCGACCGAGCGCGCGGTCCTGCGACGCGCCCTAAATCGCGCGGTTCGCGATTTCCTCCAGGATGCCGGCGCCGCCCGCGCGCTGCTCAGCGTCGGCGAGTGGCCCATAGATTCCGCCCTTCCGGCCGGTGAACTGGCCGCATACACCACCGTGGCCAGCACGCTCCTGTGTCTCGATGAAGCCGTCACCAAACAATGAATACATGAACCCCTTCGTCGACCGCCTCCATCACCTCACCCGCCGCCAGTTTCTCGCGCGTTCGAGTGTCGGCGTCGGCGCTGCGGCCCTCGCTTCGCTGCTCAATCCCCGGCTCCTCGGCGCGAGCGGCCCGGCCGGTACGTTGCCGCATTTCGCACCGAAGGCGAAACGCATCATCTGGCTCACGCAATCCGGCGCGCCCTCGCAGCTTGATATGTTCGACTACAAGCCTGGGCTCGCCTCGTGGTTCGACAAAGACCTCCCCGACTCCGTGCGCGACGGCCAGCGTCTCACCGGAATGACCTCCAATCAGGCCCGGTTCCCCATCGCTCCCAGCATTTTCAAATTCGCCCAGCACGGCCAAAGCCGGATGTGGATCAGCGAACTTTTGCCCCACACGGCCAAAATCGCCGACGAACTTTGCGTCGTGCGCACCATGCACACCGAGGCGATCAACCACGATCCGGGCATGACGATGCTGCAAACGGGATTTCAGATCGGCGGCCGCCCGTCCTTTGGTGCCTGGGTCGCCTACGGCCTTGGGACTGAAAACGCGAACCTGCCCGCCTTTGTCGCGATGGTGTCGTTGCCCACCGGCAAGGTGAACTCCCAGCCATTGCACGAACGCATGTGGGGCGCGGGGTTCCTTCCTGCGAAGTATCAGGGCGTCCGCTTCACGCCCACGAAGGATCCGGTCCTCTATCTATCCAACCCTCCCGGCATCACCACCGAGCGCCGCCGCGCTATGCTCGACGACCTCGCGGAACTCAACCGGCAAACCCTCGCCGACTATCAGGACACCGAGACCCAGGCCCGCATCGATCAGTTCGAGATGGCCTTCAAAATGCAGGCCAGCGTGCCGGAACTCGCCGATCTCTCCCAAGAATCCCCCGCGACCTTTGAACTCTACGGCCCGGAATCGCGCAAGCCGGGCAGTTATGCGGCGAACTGCATATTGGCCCGTCGCCTCGCCGAACGCGGCGTGCGCTTCATCCAGCTCTACCACCGCGGTTGGGATCAACACGGCAATCTCCCCCGCGACATCCGCAGCCAGTGCTACGACACCGATCAACCCACTGCCGCACTTATCAGCGATCTCCGAGAACGTGGGCTCCTCGACGACACCCTCGTCATCTGGGGCGGCGAGTTCGGCCGCACCGTTTACTCCCAAGGCACGCTCACCTCCGACAACTACGGACGCGACCACCACCCCCGCGCCTTCACCGTCTGGATGGCCGG